>CAYYHT010000243.1:0-9783 GCA_964471355.1 uncultured Enterobacteriaceae bacterium | reverse complement strand
CCGGACATGCCAGTCCCGCAACAGATGGCGCTCCGACGGCTAAAGTCGAGTCTAGGTCATTTGCGGTAAAGTCCGCGACCGCACCTGTTGAGGAGTCGCGATGGACAGCCAAGAGATGATTGACCTGTGCAAGAAGCACACCCTGTACACCTGGGCTGCGACTGGAAAAGTCGACCCATGGCCGGTCTCTCATGCCGAGGGCATCTACTTCTGGGACCCCGACGGCAAGCGCTACATCGACTTCAACAGCCAGCTGATGAGCGTCAACATCGGCCACAGCCACCCCAAGGTCATCGCGGCCATGAAGGAGCAGCTGGACAGAGGGCTGCTGTACTGCTTTCCAGCCACGGCCACCGAGCCGCGCGCCAAGCTCGGCAAGCGCCTGTCCGAGCTGGTTCCCGGCAACATCAACACCTTCTTTTTCTGCCTGTCGGGTGCCGAGGCGAACGAGAACGCCATCAAGGCGGTTCGGCAGTACACCGGTCGTCGCAAGATCTTGGCGCGCTACCGCAGCTACCATGGCGCCACCAACGCGGCGATGCAGCTGACCGGTGACCCCAGGCGCCTGCACAACGAGCCCGGCATGCCCGGCGTGGTACACGTCATGGACCCGCATCCGTACTGGTACAGCTTCGGCAAGACCGAAGAAGAGGTGGTCAAAAACAACCTGACCTACCTCGAAGAGATCATTCAGTACGAGGGCCCCGATCAGATCGCAGCGATGTGGATCGAGACGGTGACCGGCACCAACGGCATTCTTCCGCCGCCTCCGGGCTACCTCAAGGGACTGCGGGCCCTGCTGAACAAGTACGGCATCTTGATGGTCTGCGACGAGGTCATGGCGGGCTGGGGGCGCACGGGCAAGCTGTTCGCCTTCGAGCATGGCGACATCGTTCCCGACATCGTGTGCATGGCCAAGGGCCTGACCAGCTCGTACATCCCGCTGGGTGCCATGGGCTTGAGCGATCCCATTGCCAAGTACTTCCAGGACAACGTCTTCTGGGGTGGGCTCACCTACAACAGCCACGCGTTGGCCTGTGCGACGGCTCTCGCTGCTGTTGACGTGATGATGGAGGAGAAGCTGGTCGAGAATGCCGCAGCAATGGGCGAGGTCATGCGCGGTGAGATGGCCCGCATTCAGGCCAAGCACCCGTCCGTGGGCGCCTTCCGGCAGATCGGCCTGTTCGGCATGCTGGACATCCACAAGAACAGCAAGGGTGACCTGATCGCGGGCTACAACAAGACCCATCCGGCCATGGTCGCGACGGGCAAGTTCTACCGGGAGCAGGGCCTGTTTACCTTCCTTCGCTGGAACCACATCATGTGCAATCCGCCGCTGTGCATCACCGAAGAGCAGCTGCTCGAGGCGATGGACATCATCGACCGCGGACTCGACATCACCGACCAGGTCTTTGAAGGCTAACTAGGCTCCTCCGACGGCTGCGTCCGCTCCTGCCACAGGTGGCATGGGTGGAGGCTTGGGGGTGCGACCCGCGGCGGCATCGGCCAGCTCGAGCTCGATGCCCTGCAGTTCCTTGAGCCCGTCCTTGTCCATCAGCGACACGCCGATGCCGATGAAGAAGCTGGCGGCGAAGGCTGGAGGCAGCTCGGCAAGCTCGACGAACAGAGCAGCGACACCGGCCAGTGCGCTGGGGTCGCCCACTTCTGGGGTGCCCGATGCGACGAGCATCGGCGGGATGAACTTGAACAGCGGCACGGCCAGGAAGCCCGAGATCATCGAGGCCAAGGCCCCTTTCTTGGTGAACCCGGCCCAGTAGAGGCTCAGGATCATCGTCGGACAGAAGGTCGCGGCGATGCCGCTCCAGCCGAAGATGACGAACCAGAAGATGGTGCGGGTCTCGGACATCACGGCCACGGACATGCTGATGGTCAGGGCGATGATGGCCAGGCCAAAGGTCGCTTGCCGGGACAGGTTCACCAGCTCGTGGTCGCCCATGTTGGGGTTGCGGACCTTTTGGTACCAGTCGCGGACCGCTGCGGATGCCGCAACGACGAGCAGGGAGTCGACGGTGCTCATGATGGCCGACAGCACGATGGCGATGTACAGGCCGATGATCATCGGCGGGAAGATGTCGGCCACCAGCATGGGCAGAATGGCCTCGCCTCCAGAACCCATCAGCGGCTCCGCGATCTGCTGCCCCGCAGGGTCGAAGGTACCCTTGAACAGCACGTCTGGGGACTGCTCGGGGGTCGACAGCGCTGCGCGACCGACCATGCCGGAGAGCACAGCACCGCTGTCGGCGAGCAGGGTCCAGACGAAGGCGACCAGGGTGCCCTTTGGAATCTCTTTGGCGTCTTTCAGCGCCAAGAAGCGCACGAAGACTTGTGGACTGCCCAGGAAGCCGAGTCCGATGAGCGCGAGTCCGAGGGTGCCCATGACCTTGGAGAGCGACCAGCCTCCCTTGCCAGCGATGGTCATCAGCTCGGGGTCGATGGCGGTCAGGCGCTCGGCCATGACACCGAAGCCGCCGATGCTCATGGCGCCCGCGATGGGCAGAATCACCAGCCCAAAGAACATCAGTGTGCCTTGGAAGATGTCGGACCAGACCACCGCGACGAAGCCGCCGCTTGTCGAGTAGGCCATGACGACAGCAAAGCCGATGAGGGCGCCGGTGACGTAGTCGAAGTTGTCGCGGAACCACACGTTGCCAATCTCGGCAACGCTGCTCTGGATGCCCAGCACCTCGGACGGGCGCAGGAAGGTCTCAAACGCAGTGCCTGTCGCGTCGATCTGCGCCGACACATAGATGGTCACGAAGATGGTCAGGCAGATCGCTGAGACCACGCGCAGCTGCTGGGTGGTGTCTCGGAACCGGCTCTCGAGGTAGTCGGGAATGGTGATGGAGTCATAGCCGTCGGTCAGGTGCTTGAAGCGGCCGGCCATGAACAGCCACGCGCCGCACACCCCCAGCACTTCGCCCACGACAACCCAGAAGGCATGCACGCCAAAGGCGGCACCCATGCCGGTCAGGCCCAGCAACAACCACGCGGACTCACCGGTTGCCCGGGAGCTGAACGCCACGGCCCAGAAGCCCAGGTTCTTGCCGCCGGCAAAGTAGTCCTTGAGGTCGCCCATGCGTCGGCTGGCGACGACGCCGATGGCCAACAGGACGAGCAGATACAGGCTGACGCCCACGAATTTCCAGAAGAGTACCGAATCCATGCCGCGCCCTGTAGCTGGGTATAGGCTGACGGGCACTTGAGTCCCGCCGTCTGACCACCATTCGGTCGTTGCGGTGGTTGGCTGCTCGCGCCCTCCGGTCCTAGCCCAGCCTCCAGACCGGGTGCTGCCGGCCACCTGCGGTGCCAACCACCAGGCGGTCACCCACTGCCAGTTCCTCGGGGATGCCTGCTGCGTACTCGAAGCTGCGAACCGGCATGCTGCTGTCGCTGTCGGCATCCCACAGCTTCACGATGCCGTCGGACCCGGCGCTGACAATGTGGCGGCTGTCCGGCAGCCAGTGCAGGTCCAGGACCTCGCCGTCGTGTCCGTCGAGGTCGTGTGCCTGGCCGGTCGTGGCGTCGACGATCATCAGCCCGTCGGCACCGCACGGGGCGGCGATGCGCTTGCAGTCAGGCGCCCATGCCGCCGCTTCGTTGCCGGTGTACGGACGCTTGCCGGTCCACAGCTCGGTGCCGTCGTGGTTGAACAGCCACAGCCACTCGCTCTTGATGAACAGCAGGTGGCCATTCGGAGCTCCGACGGTGCTGGCGAACGAGGTCGTTTCCTTCCACAGCAGATTCCCAGTCCGAGCCTCATGCACGTCGGTGCGGCCGTACCAGGACACGGCGACCCGATCGGCGAAGGTGCTGAAGTCGGTGATCTTCTCGCCCACTGCGGTCCACAGCAGCGTGCCTTCATTCACATCCCAGACAGCGATGTGCGTGTCATCTGCATAGCCGCGACGCAGGTGACGAAGCCCGACGATGGCCGAGTCTGCGGTCCAGCTGGCATCGTAGGTGTGGTACTCGTGCTTGCGATCCGTTTTGAGCACGTGCCGACGCGCTCCAGTCGCCGCCTCGCGCACATCGACGAGGCCTCGATGTGCGATCAGCGTGCACCCGTCAGGACTGATGGACAGGTCGGTGGCGTTCTCGGCTTCGGGGTCGGCAAATGCCTCGAGCCAGTCCGGACCCTCGATCATCGCTTGGTCGGTGCAGGTATAGACCCGCTGACCATAGGCGGCGACCGAGCAGATTCCGTCGGGCGCTGGGTTCCACTTCAGTCCGGAGACTGCCTCGCCGCCCTGCCCCGGCACGAAGTCCCGCAGCCCCACCAAGTCGTAGCGTCGCAGGGACCAGTCGTAGCGACCCGCGGCCTCCCAGGTCGCTGTCACAATCGCGTCGTCGTCCATGGACCAGCGAATGTGGTGGGGGCGGTTGGCCCGATTGGGCGGCAGCTTGGCCACCTGTTCTCCGGTCGCCGCATGCCAGATGCGCAGGGTCTGCTTGGTGCCAGCCGACGCGATGAACTGCCCGTCACTGCCATCACCACATCTTCGTCGACGACTACACCAGACACGCCAATGCCGTCTGCATCCCAGGTCAGTCCGCCGGCGCTGTGGAAGGGTTCTTTGTCGCTCGTGTGGCCCAGGGTGACGGTCCACGCAAGCTCAAACTCCACTAGCGAATCACCACTTGGATTCGACGCTGGGGTCGGCTTCGAGGGCGGTATCGAGCGCGTGCATGGCGGTCTGCTCGGTCGGGCCAATGCCGATGAGGTCGCCCTGGTCGCGGTACAGAATGGCCACGTACATGGGAATGCGGGTGTTCATCAGGCGGTACAGGTTGCCGCCGTTCAGCAGAGTGCGGATGGGCATCTCGGGCTGGCTGAACATGGCGCCGGTCGGACCGGGCAGCATGCCCAGGCTCTGTTCGAGGAACAGCACCGACTGGCCCGACACCTTGTTCGAGATGCCTTGGACGCCGGTCGGTCCCGACAGCGTGGTGTTGCCTCGGAAGCCGGCTGGAGCCTTGACCCGTGGGTTCTTGGTGCCTTTCTCCCAGCCGATGACTTCCATGGCGACGTTGTCGGCCTTGCTGCGGCTGTTGATGACGATGACGGCCTTTCGGTCGACTCGTTTGAGGGTGTAGGCGTCGGTGCGGGGATCGCTGGCCCCGCTGATGAGTGCCCACTCCATGCGCACGCGTCGGCTGATGGTGCTGCGGCTGACCGCGCCGTCGAGGGCCTTCTTGGCGTAGGGAGAGTTCCAGTAGGTGCCGGCGTTGGCGGCGAAGAGCAGGCCCTCGCCGTCTCGCTGCCGATGGGTGCGGGCCAGCAGCAGGCCGTCACGGGCGGCCTCGTCATAGCGGCCGGCCTCGAGCAGGTACTCGGCGCGGGCAAAGAGCAGGTCCTTGTCCTTGATGACCGCACCGTCGTGGTGTGCCAGCAGCGCGAGTGCGGCGTCGAAGCCCGCTTGGTCGAACAGCACGCTCAGCTCGGGAATCGCGAACTCTTCGCCCTGCTGGCCGCGCTTGGCGCCCACGTTGGACAGCTCGAGATCACCGGCGAACAGGGCGGTCAGCTTGAGCCGAATGCCCGACATGCGGTGGGTGGGGTGCTGGTTGCTGGCGTGCTGTGCAGCCTGCAGTGCGGTCTCGAGATCGCCGCCGGCCAGCGCGTAGTCGTGCACTTCGATCCAGCGCTGGGGCTCGTCAAAGGCCAAGCGGGCGCCCTTGGCTCCGTACTCGATGGCCAGGTCGACGCGTCCGATTCGGTTCATGGCCCGAGCGGCGTGACGCCAGATCTCGGAGTTCATGGGTTCTTCGGCACAGGCCTCGGCGACATTGCGGACGACATCGGCGACAACCGCGCCTTCCATGCTGTCGAGCTCGGCCGACAGGACGTTGACCATCGTGCTGGTCATGCCTTCTTCTTCGGCGCTCTCGAGGGTCTCGCGGGCCTCCATCAGCTTGTTCTTGAGGATGAGGGACTCGGCGGTCAGCGCGAACAGCTGCGCGTCTTGTACGCCGGCGGCCTCTGACGCCTTGCGGGCAGCCTTGACGAGCTTTCGCGGCTTGATCCAAGCGTTGTAGCCGACCTTGTCGACGGCGGGGTCTGGACGGTCACCCTGCAGACGCAGAATGGCCAGGAAGGCCTGGCGCTTGATGTTCGGGTCTTCGCTGCGGGTGAGTCCCGTGGCGAACTGCCAGGCCTCGCGCGACAGCTTCTTGCGCTCCATGGCGTTGAGCACCAGCAGCCGGTCTTGTTCGGTGCTCAGCGTCTTGAACAGGGCATTCCAGGGGCGTGCGTCGCCTTCGAGGGTGTACTTCTCGAGGAAGCCCGAGACCTCTTCGACGGTGGCTGCTTTGGCCGCTTTGGCCAGCATCTTGTCGCCCTTCTTGGCGTTGTTGGCCTGGTACCACAGGCTGCCCCACAGCACCGCGCGCTCGTTGCCAGTCGCGACCGTCTTGGTGGACTTGATGGTCTTGCCCGAGATCGACGGCATGAGCATGAGCGTCGGCCCAATGCCCGCCTGTTCGTCGAGGATGGCGTTGGCGCCGCTGTCAGCTCCGGACACCAAGCGGTCGATGACCGTCAGCAGCTGGACCTCTTCGGGGTCACCGGTGAGCTGGCGGAAGATCAGCACGCTGGCGTCGAGCTTGTGATCGGCGGGGTTGCTGGCAAAGAAGGTGGCGTTCTTTGGAGGCTGCACCGTCAGGGACTCAACGACGCGAATCTCGGCCGGGAAGGCCTTGGCGAAGCCCGGGGCCAAAATCGAGGGCTGAGGTCCGGCCAAGCCAGCGCCGAACGGCTGGAACTCGGTCTTCATCTTGCCGGTGAGTTCGATCTCGACGATGGGCCCGAGCTCATCGAGGCCCTTGGTGGTGATGGCCACTTCGCCGATGCGGCCGGCGCCGGCGATCTCGCTGACCTTTGCCGCTCGGGCACCCTCATCGAGGGGGGCGAACATCTGGCGCAGCATCTCGCGGGTTGTGCCCGTCGCCGACACCTTGAGGGCGACTTCATTCTCGGTGGCGCCAAGCACGACGGTGCCGCTGATGCTGATCTCGCCCTCGTCTAGCAGGGACATGGGGACCCGCACGGGGGCATCGCCGATGCGCCATGCTGGCCGTCCGGCCATCGACACCGATGGGTCGGGAATCGGGGCGTATTGGGAGGTTGGATCGATCCAGACCGTGCGGCCCTTGGTCACAACCGCGACCGCTGGCTGTGTGTAGCGGCTGGGGGTCGGCAGGTTGAGGGGAACCCCATCGTTTGCCGGATTGGTGTCGAACAGAGCGATGTGGGCGTCGAAGGCGGCGGCCTTGAGCGCCGAGACCAGAACCAGGGCGCGTTCAGTGGGATTGACGCCGGCCCCGGGGTCTTTGATGATGTCCCGGGCCTTGCGCAGTCCCTTGTCGTTCCAGGCCATGGGCTGGGCGTCGGGAGCCAACGGCAAGGCCTTGTACACGGCGGTGGTGATCTCGCCGATGGTGTGGCCCTGCAGGATGCCCAGATCGCCGAGCTCTGAGCCCTTGTTGATCTTGTACTTGACCGCGGCCAGGGGGACCTTGCTGGCGTCCGTCCAGTCCTTGTAGGCACTGAAGGCGGCCCGCAGGGTGCCGTCGGTCTTGGTGAAGGTGTGCTTGACCCCGTAGCCGCCACGAGAGGCGTATTCGCTGATGCGGGCCTGGCCCTGCCACACGCCCAGCGGCATGTAGGTGGGGGCAAAGGTGTTGATGACGGTTCGAGTCGTCGGCACGCCATCGGCGGCGTGGATGATGGCGTCGAATGGGTAGCCGCGCAGCCTCTCTTTCTTGACGAACTCGAGCTCGGTGCCCGCTCCGACGGTGCAGGTCAGCTTGCCGTTCTCGATCTTGCCGCCCTCGGTCTCGGCTCCGTCGAGGCCCCAGGGGGCGTCGATGCCCATGGTGCACGCGCTGGGGTCGTCGATCTTGACCTTCCAGGTGATGTTCCGGTTCAGCCGCTTGCTGCTGTCGATCTTGGCCTCGACGAGGTGTTCGGTGACCGTAGCCGGAGGGGTCTGGGCACTAGCAAAGCTAGCGCTGAGGACGAGGTACGCGAGAAAGCCCATGGACCGGGTTTTACCACACCTCGACGTCGATACAGTCCAGGTTGTCGTCCTCGTCGGACTCGGTGATGTCTGCCATGCTGTCGACGAGCACACAGCTGTACCAATCTCCCAAGACCGCCGGTCCGCTATTCGTGGTCGGGTCCCAGCTGAACGTCTCGCCGGGGTCCAGATTCATCACTTTCTTGAAGTCATCTCCCAGTGTGCTCGGTGAGGCTTCGGGGAAGTCGCTGACATTGAAGAACAGGTCGATCCAGAACTCGCCTGTGGCGCTGTCGCCATCGTTGGTGACCACCACTTCGTACAGCGTGCCCGTGGGGTCCCCCGCAGCGACAAAGGTTGTGACCAGCAAGTTGGGCGGCGCAGCCGCAACCACCGTGACCGATTCCGGGCCCGCGGCGTTGTTGTTCTCGTTGCTCTCGTCGACCTCTTCGAGCATGTCGACGACCAGCCAGCTGTTGTAGGTGCCGGGGCTGGGGCTGAAGACATCGAGCACGACGTCTTCGGTATCGCCGGCGCCCAGGCTTGGAATCCAGGTATAGGCGTCGTCGGCGTTGACATCGGTGGGGGCGCCCGACGA
The DNA here is from genome assembly GCA_964471355.1 of uncultured Enterobacteriaceae bacterium. Taxonomy (GTDB): domain Bacteria; phylum Myxococcota_A; class UBA796; order UBA796; genus CAYYHT01. Next base: position 1,146 of record CAYYHT010000243.1, on the reverse strand, counting down.
GTCCAGGAACAGCTGCACCCAGAACGCGCTGCTGTAGCCTGAGCCGCCATTTTTGATGGTGGCGGTGTACTCGATGTCGCCGCCGGGCAGCAGGGTGTGCGTGAAGTTTTGGATCTGCAGGTCTGGGGAGGGAAGCTCGAAGGTCTCTTCCTCGACAGTGATCTCGACGTCGGTGCTCATGCCGTCGCACTCGGCGTCGATGGTGGCTTCGCCGACGCCGGAGCCGGTCACTTTGCCCGCTGCGGTGACCCGAGCCACCCCGTCATCGCTCGTGCCGAAGCTGCACTGCCCGGTCACATTGCCCTCGGTGCCGTCGCTGTAGCTTCCGGTGGCCACCAGCTGCACGGTATCGCCCTTGATCACAGTTCGGTCGCCGCCCAGGTCGACGGACTGCAGTACCGCACCCTCGCCGACCACGGTCAAGGTGACGGTCGCGTCGAAGCCGCTGTGAGTGACCGAGATGTCGGTGGTGCCCGGATCTCCGGCGATGGCCACGCCGGACGAGTCCACCGTGGCGACGCGCTCATCGCTGCTTGCCCAGCCCAGATCGGTGCTGACCGTCTCGCTGAAGCCGTCTTCGTAGATGGCCTCGGCCCGGAACTGCAGGTGCGAGTTCTGGTCCAGGGTCGGGTTGTACGGAGTCAGCCCGACGCCAGTGACCTCGCCATGGTCCACATCGACATCGGTGTCCGAATCGGTGTCGGTGTCGGTGTCGGTGTCGGTGTCGGTCTCGGTGGGTTCCATGCCGCCATTGCCGCCACAGGCCGCAAAGGTGGTGATGACGAGAGCGAGGGAGAGGATGCGCATGAGACCTCCGGCGGTGGGAGCCGCCGCTGCGGGCTTGGGAAGGTGCAGGGTAGCTGAACATTCTTGTTTCGGGTCGCACAAAGCGGCATTAGGGTGCGCGCTTCCTCAGGAGTCCTCGATGAACCGCGCATTTTTCTCTTTGATCCTTCTTGGCGGCTGCTCCGGCGGCAATTCTCTGCAGTGCGACAGCGGCGTCGAGGTCGGACCCGATGACACGGCGTGTCCGGTCGAGTGCTTCAACACCATCTCGACTCAGTCCCCTAGCGTCGACCAATCGGGCGTCTATTACCGCAGCAACCTGAGCGTAAAGCTGGTCGAGGCCGACACCGACGCGACCAT
>CAYYHT010000242.1:0-9784 GCA_964471355.1 uncultured Enterobacteriaceae bacterium | reverse complement strand
CTGCAGTGGGCGTCTACGGCTATACCGGAGGCGCCGCCATCAAGACCGAAGAGTCCGGGCCTGGCGAGGGATTTGCCGCATCGGTGTGCGTCGATTGGGAGGCCGCCGCAGAACCAGCCAGGCAAGCCGGCGTCCGCGTGGTGCATCCCCGAGTCGGCGTGGTCATGGGTCCGGAGGGCGGCGCTCTCAAGCAACTGTTGCCCGCCTTCAAGGCCGGTGGCGGAGGCCCTGTGGGACCTGGAACCCAGTACTTTCCATGGGTCGCCGCCGATGACGTCGTCGCGCAGCTGCACTTTATGGCCATGACTCCCTCACTCTCGGGGCCGATCAACGCGGTCGGTACCGAGCCCCCGGAGCAACGGGCATTCGCCTATGCACTCGGACGCGCTCTTGGAAGGCCGGCCTTTGTTCCCGCACCCGCCTTTGTCATCCGAGCCGCCCTCGGAGAGATGGGCGAAGAGCTCGTGCTAGGCGGACAGCGCGTGGTGCCTGAAGTTCTGACGGCAGCCGGCTTTGAGTGGGAGGCGCCGGAGCTGCTGTCGGGACTCAAGCGCATGTTGGGCAAGACTTGCGCTTAACCCCAGACGATCAACAACCGAGGAGACCCGTACGCCGCACACACGGAGATCCCATGCGCACCGCGTCCTTGCTCGCTCTGATCGCACTCAGCACCGCCTGTTCCACCCCCCCAGACGACACCGAGTCGCCATTTGCCGAGCCTGACGAGAGTCCATGCGTGACCGAGATCTTCTTCCTAGACCGGGACGGCGACGGATTCGGCGACGCGGACTACTACGGCAGCCACTGCGAAGCCCCTGACGGCTTCGTCTCCGATTCCAGCGACTGCGATGACGACGATGCCACAGTCAATCCCGACGGCGTCGAGTCCTGTGACGGCGCCGACAACGACTGCGACGGCTCGGTCGACCCCAACTCCAGCGCCGATGCGGACATTTGGTACGCCGATGCGGACGCCGACGGCTTCGGCGATGGCACCACATGGGCCACCGCCTGCGCGGCCCCCGAAGCCTATGTGGCAGACGCAACCGACTGCGACGACAGCCGAGACGACGTGTACCCAGACGCCGCCGAGGCCGACTGCGCCGACCCCACCGACTACAACTGCGACGGCTCCACCGGCTATGCAGACGATGACGCGGACGGCTTTGCCGCTTGCGAGGACTGCAACGACCGGGACGCCGGCGTCAATCCGGGGGCGGCCGAGGTCTGCAACTCCGCCGACGATGACTGCGACGGCGCCGTAGATGGCCCCGAAGCCGTAGGGGCGACCGCATGGTACTCGGACAAGGACGGCGACGGATTCGGCGACCCCTCCGCCTCCGAGGTCGCCTGCAGCGCCCCGAGCGCGCATGTGGCCGATGGCACGGACTGCGACGACAGCAAGCCCGGCACAAACCCCGGCGCCTTTGAGCTGTGCGATGGGTTCGAAGACGAAGACTGCGACGGCACCGTGGACGAGGACGAAGCTGCCGACGCAAGGCCCTGGTACAAGGACGAAGACGGCGATGGCTACGGCAACCCCGACGCCCACATGTACGCCTGCTGGGGTCCGGACAACTTCGTGCCCAACGCCGACGACTGCGCCGATCAGGACCCCGCGCGCAACCCGGACACAGTCTGGTACGCAGACGCCGACGGAGACTACTTCGGCGATCCCAACGTCACGGTGGCCTCCTGCGCACAGCCGGAAGGCTACCTGAGCACCGGATACGACTGCGACGACAGCGCCGCCGAGGCCTATCCCGGAGCGACAGAGGTCTGCGACGGCTTCATTGACGAGAACTGCGATGGAACGGTGGACGAGGACACCGCCGTCGACAGCATCAAGTGGTTCCAAGACTACGACTCCGACGGCTACGGTCGGGCCGGGCAGTACCAATTCGCCTGCGACGCACCGCCGTTCAGCGCCTCGAACGAGGGCGACTGCGATGACGCGGACCAGTCCGTCCACCCCTCTGCGGTGGAGTACTGCGACGCGGTCGACCAAGACTGCGACGGCGCCACCAACGGCGGCATCACCGTGCCCGAGATGTACGCAACCGTCGGCGAAGCGATGGCCGAAGCGAAAGACGGTGACTCCATCTGCGTCGGCCCAGGTTCATACCCGGCATTCACCGCCGACAAAGCAGTCGTCATCGAGAGCTCCCACGGGGCCGACGAGACGGTCATCGACGCCGAAGGCTCAGGCCCAGCGATCCAGGTCGTCGGTACCGGCGTGTTCATGCGCGGATTCCGTGTCACCGGGGGCAACAGCAACACCGCTGCCGGCCTGAAAGCCGTCGACTGTGACGCCGGCAAGCGCATCGACTTGCAGCAGATGGTCTTCACCCAAAACCACGCCGAGGCTCCCGACGACATCTGTGAGGGAGGTGCCGTCGATGTCAGCTCATGCTCGGGCTCGATGCAGGATGTTGTCGTGCACCAGAACACCGCCAGTTGCCGCATCATGCGCGGCATGGGTGTGCACATGGCACCCCTCGCAGAGGCAAGCTTCGATCTGCTCGACGTGCGCATCTTCGACAACACCGTCACAGCGACCCAAGCGGTCAACGGCCTGGGCATCGGCGTCATGGGCGACGGCACCGGAAAGGTCTTCTTAGAACAGGTGGTGGTCGCGGGCAACGCCATTGTGGCCGGCGACGACAAGGTCAACGCGGCAGGCAGCGGCGTCGCCTCCATCGACGGCGGCACGCTCGAGGTCCAATACAGCACCTTCGCGCACAACCACGCCGACCTGGGCACCGGCATCATGTCCGGAGCGTTCTATGCCCGCAGCTCCGAGGTTGAGCAGGAGGTCACCGTCAGCGGTGTCGACATCAGCAACAACACGGTGGACGCCAGCACGGTACGGTCCGTGGGCTACTACGCGGCAGGCCCCGTCTCGGTGGCCGTCTGGAATAGCAACACGTGGAGCGAGGCCGCCGACCCGCTGTTCTACGGCATGGAAGAGCCCGATGAGACATTCTCTCACGTGAATGCGGACCCGGAATACGCCGACGTCTCGAGCCCATACGCCATCAACTGGGACCTGGCGCATGCCCAGAACAGCCCGGCCGCAGGAACCGGCGCGCTGCTCTATCTCGCGCAGTAGCCGGGTCAGTCGGTGGTGACGCCGCCGCGCAAGACAACCCAGCCGTCCTCGCGCATCTCATGCTCGAGGTCGGCCAGGTTCCATTCCACGCCATCTAGGGCGTCGACATCGATGAACTCGCCGAGGGGAATTGCAGGGGCCGGGAAGCTGGGGAAGGCCGAGCTCGCTTTGCCCATCAGCGTGGGTGTGGCCAACCGGAACAGGCTGGCCAGGTCACCGGGGTCGAGCGTCGCAGGGGCTTCCATGATGCCCGCGTGCACCAGCACCTTGGCCGGTCGGTTGTCGAGCTGAATCGAGATGCCGTCGTCCGTGGTGACCAGCTCGCCGGCGATTCGCAGGTTCAGCGACGCGTCGATCTGCTCGCCGTCTTCGCGAGTGATCTGAAACCAGAACTCGCCCATCGACACATCGACGCCCACGCCATCGACGGGAACGGTCAGGACTGGAGGCAGCTGCAATCCCATGATGGCCCGGTCGACAGGACCCAGAGGAGGAGCGAGCGGCTCGCCGGTCATCAGCTGAAGCTCGAGCCCCAGAAAGGACCAGCCGGTCAAGGCGCCGGAGTGCCAGAAGGCGAACAACGCCTGGTTGATGAAGTCGTCATCAATCACGACGTTGAACGGACGCGCTCCTGAAAGTGGCAGATCGGGGGGAGCGCCTGGCGTAGTCAGTGAGCCAGCGCCCTCGGGCAGGGTCATGCCGATAGCGGCCTCGACCGACCCGTCCATCCACAGCACCAGACCGTCCGAGATCACCTCGACACTCGCGAGCGCCATCGACAGATCGATCTCGCCGTCCGCAAAGGTCAGGTCCACCGCAAAGCTGGACAGCGTGTCGCCCAACAAGTCGCCGACCAGTTCTTTGCTCTTGTTCTCGAGACTCTGCTCGATCGAGTACTGAACGGTGTCGGCCAGCACATCGGTCATCCAGCTGGGGAAGTCATCTGCCGACCACTCAAAGCCGTCAATCGACGCGTACGCGAACGGCACGTCAACCACAATGCCCGATGAATTGTTGGCGATGGTGACGTCCATGTTCATCACCAGCTCGTCCATGGTCATCTGACCGTCGGTGTCCACAAGGGACCCGGTCGCATGGAAGTCCGACTCGACGCCGTACATGTAGATGTCGATCTCGAGCTTTCCGTCGTAGGGCAGGATGTCGACGTCGGCGTAGTCGACGCTGAAGTCTTCGATGGTGATGGTCACGCCACCTTGCTCAATGGGTGGACCCGCCGCGAGGAACGCACCAAATCCGGGGGACTCGATCACGGCTTCCATGACGCCGGCGAAGTCGTCCATGTCTGGAGAGTCGTCATCGAGCAGGCTGTCGTGCATGTGCAGGCCGATCGCATTGGCAATGACCTCGCCCGGAGCCCGCACGGGACCGACATGCACCCCGCGCCCATCGACGGCCCGCTCGCCGTCCACATCGGTCAGGCGTGTGCCGACCACCGCGATGCCCGGCGCCGCGGTGTGTGCGATCGAGAAGCTTCCATCTGAGCCCAGCTCTCTGTCTTCAGAATTGAGCGTCAACGCATCGAGTGCCGCATCACCGGCGCTGCCCGAGCCCACCACATCAAAGCCATCTGCGAACCAAGAGGCGCGCGCGGGCGCGGTCACCTCCAGCACAGGCAGCACAGGCGGAATCGGGACCTCGCTCTCTGGAGCCGCCTCGTTGACGGGATCCTCGCGACCTGAGCAGGAGGCGAGCACGGCGAGCAGAACAGCGGGGGTAAGCAGGCGCATCGGCCGTAGTGTACCTGGGTTAGCCACCGCATGTGACGTGGACTGATCGCCTACTCGAAGACGCCTGGGGATCGCTGTTCATCGCGACCTACATACTGACGTTGTTCGTCGGCGCCGAGCTGTGGAGCCGCCGGAGCCGCGCGCCTACGGAATGGACGCGCAAGCTCACCCACGTCGGCGCGGGCGCCGTTGTGCTCGCCTTTCCATGGTTGGTGCAACACACCATCAGCGTTGTGATGCTGGCATTCGCCTTTGCCGGTGTGCTTGTCGGCGGAAAGCTGTCCGGAATGCTGGGCTCGATCCACAACGTCGAGCGCAGCACGGGCGGGGCTTACTACTACCCATTCGCGGTGCTCTTCACTTGGGTGCTCTCCGGCGGCGACGCCCTGCTCTTTTGTGTGCCGCTCGGCATCATGGCCGTCGCCGACACCGGCGCTGCACTGGTTGGTCAGCGGGCCGGCCAGACACGCTACCGGGTCATGGATGGCAGCCGCACGATGGAAGGCTCGATGGCCTTTTTCAGTCTGGCATTCACCGTCACCCTGGTTGGCTGCTCGATCGCCGAGCGCCCAGGCTGGCCCGCCTTGCTCTTGGTCACGCTCGTCGTGGCGGTGCTGACCACGTCGGTCGAGGCCATCAGCGTGCGAGGCAGCGACAACATCCTGATTCCTTACGCCGCTTGGCTGGCCATGGAGCGCACTCTGACACTGGGCCTCGAACAGCTCGGTGCCTGGATTGAAGGCATGGCGCTCGGCGTTGGTCTGATCATGGCCACTGCCGCCCGAGCCCAGCTGTCGACCGCCGGTGCGGTCACCGTGTTCCTGGTGGTCACGAGCGCGTGGGCACTCGGCGGGCTGGCATGGGTGACTCCCCTGGCCGCGCTCTACGCCATGTTCCTGATGGTGCGCCCACCGGACCTCAAGACCGATCTCGACGATGTGTTCCCGACCACCGCAGCCGGCATGGCTGTGCTGCTGGCCTATGCCCACACCGACGACCCGACCCTCTATGTGCCGTTCTTGACCAGCGTTGCGGCCAGCGGCGCCATCGCCTCGTGGCTGGTCGCCGAAGCACGCGATTGGAACCGGCCCTTGGCCGCGGTGGTCGGAATCGTTGTGCCAGCATCGGCAGCCCTTCCATGGGCTCCTGAGCACTGGCCGGTCCTGCTCATCGCCGCGGCATCTGGGTTGCCACTGTTCAAGGCCTTGGACCACACGCCGCTTGTCGGGCGGCGCTTTGCAGCCGCATTGTTCGTGTCCTTTGCGGCTTGGTTCTGGGTCTGAACGAGCCAGGATTCACAAGCCGGGACATCCCGTGACCGCCAATGGGGACACGTTGTATCTAGAGGACCACCACACATGACAGCCACCACCGATCGCTGGGTTGCCGCAGGCGGAGACGCCAACAAGCTCTCGCTGTACAAGACCATCGGCTCGATGGCGGTGTTCGCCAATGGGGACTCTCGGTGCATGGCCGGCGTCCACCCGGACCTGCCACACATTGGGGCTGTGGGTGACTGGGTCGGAGACGCGTCGGTCCGCTTGGCCGCCGAGTCGTGGCTGCGCGCTCAAGGCTGCTCCACAGCACGCGGGCCGATGGAGCTGTGCACGTGGTTTCCATACCGGGCCAACCTGGGTCCCGACCGCGAGCCGACCTTTGCAATGGAGCCCACCGAGACCGCCGACCGATGGTTGGCTGCTGGCTACGAACAGGCGACGCACTACGCGTCGGCCTTCATCCACCACAATACGCAGATCCAAAAGGCCTACGACCCGGCCGCCAAGCTGGCCATGCGTGGCTGGCGAGTTGAATCCCTCGAGGCCGACGCCAACGGCGGCCTGAGCGAGGGCCGCTTTCGAGAAGTGGTGGGCATCGTGCACCGGACATCAACCCTGGCTTTTGCCGACGCATACGGCTTTGCCCCGATCCCCGAAGAGGCGCTGCAGAGTCTGTACGCGCCCTACCGAGCCTTCATCGATCCGGCGTACCTGATGATCGCCTTTGCCCCAGACGGCCAGGTCGGCGGCTTCGCGTTTGCGTTGCCAGACTTTCTCAATCCCGGGCTGAACCGCCTGCTCGTCAAGACCCTCGCGGTCATCCCCAAGTACCAGGGCATCGGCTTGGGTCTGTGGCTCGTTGGCACCGTGCACAAGACCGCCGCTGACCGTGGTCTGGACACCGCCATTCATTGCTTGATGTGGAGCGACAGCCGGTCCGTTGGCCTGACCCGCGAAGGGGACCGCATCATTCGCCGCTACGGACTGTTCGAGAAGCCGCTCTAGCGAGGCAATGGCGTCGAGGGTAGGTGTGCAGCATGACACTGCCCATCACCGGATTCGCCCACATCGGCATTCGCGTCCACGACCTCGACCGGTCCCGTGCCTTCTACGAGAGCCTCGGCTGGGATTTCGTGGCCGGACCGATTGGCCCCGAGCCAGTAGCGCTGCTGCATCACACGGCTGGACTGGAGATCAATCTGATCCTCAACAGCGACTCGGCCGATGCGACCAACATCCTCATGGATGTGCCGCAGAAGCACCCGGGGCTCACACACATCGCGATTTTTGTCGCCTCAATCGACGACACCAAAGCGCGCCTTGCCGAGCTCGGCATCCCCCTTTCCGGTGAAGCTACTTTCCCCGGCGGCGTCCGCGCGGTCTTCGTTCGAGATCCGGACCGCAACGTGCTCGAGTTCGACGAACGGCCCGCGTGAAGCACACCGGCGAGCTGCTCGAACACTGGGCCCGCGAGGCCGGCGACCGCTTGGCCTTGCTGGAGCCTGGCGGACGACAGCACAGCTTCGCCAGTCTTCATGATCGCGTGCGGCGACTCGCCGCGGCTCTGCGACAGCAAGGACTCGCCCCGGGACACCGCATCGTGCTGCTGCTGCCAATGGGCATCGACCTGTACGAGGTGCTGCTCGCCGTGTTTCACGCCGGCGCGACTGCCGTGCTGGTCGATCCCCAAGCTGGCTTGACCCACATGTCGGATTGCCTGTCCCGCATCGGCGTTCACGGCCTGATCGGCGTGCCCAAGGCCCACCTGCTGCGCCTGCGCGTGTCGGCCCTACGTGGCGGGGTCATCTATGCCAGCACCGGCCTGACCTTTCCGCTAGCAAACAGACTGCACAAGCTGTCCGCCGAGCCATGTCCCAGATTCTCGCCACCGCAGGGCGAGCCCGCGCTCGTGACCTTCACCACCGGCACTTCGGGAATGCCCAAGGCTATCGGACGCACCCACGCCTTCTTGCTGGCCCAGCACAACGTGCTCAAGACCCACATGCACCTCGCAGCCGGCGACATCGACCTGCCGACGCTTCCGGTCTTCTTGCTCAATAGCTTGGCCGCCGGGGCGACCTGCATCCTCCCCGATGGCGACCTGCGAGACGTGTCCAAGCTCGACCCTGGTCGGGTCGCGGCCCAGATTTTCAGCCACAACATCACGACAATCTCGGGCTCTCCAGCGTTCTTCGAGCCAATCGTCGCCCACTTGCTGGACCGGCAGACTTCAGCCCCGACGGTGAAGAAGGTGTTCGTGGGAGGCGCACGAGTGCGCTCGCAGTTGTTGCAGCAGATGGTCCAGGCGCTGCCCAACGCCCGAATCGAAGTGCTCTATGGCTCCACCGAGGCCGAGCCGATGGCATCGGTCGACGCTCAGACCGTCTTGACCGAGACCCAAGCACGCGAAGAGGCCGGCGAAGGAACGTGTGTTGGCTCGGCGGTGCCTGGACTCGCAGTGCGCATCGCCGACCCCGATCAACGCATCGACACCGCATCGGGCGAGGTCGGCGAGATTTGGGTCGCCGGTGACCACGTCAACACGCACTACTACAAGGACCCCGACTCTGATGCCGCCAACAAGGTGCGTGAGGGCGATCGCATCTGGCACCGAACCGGCGACGCCGCTTGGCAAGACACACAAGGCCGCCTGTGGCTGGTGGGCCGGGTCACTGATCGGGTTGCAGGACGCTTTCCCTTTCAGGTCGAGGCGATCGCCGAAGCGTTTGAAGGCGTCAATCGCGCTGCGCTGATGGAGCTTGCCGGGCAAGCGGTGGTTGTCTTTGAGGGATCCGCCAAACCCGAAGCCGTCGCGACAGCCACAGCAACCCAACGCGCCATTCGGATCGAGAGGATCCCAACGGATGCTAGGCACCGGGCAAAGATCGATCGCGCAGCGCTGGCCGAGCTACTTCGCGGCAGGTAGCGAGGGCAACATCACTCGGATGCGCCCTGGACCACAGTCTCCTTCGACGAGCCGACGCCCCGTGCACTCCGCCACCGGGTGCGCCTGCAGGTGGGCTTTCATGTCTGCCTCGCGGCCTGAGTCGCCGATCAGACTCCACCGCGTGGTCCGCCCCTCTCCGGCGACGTCATAGACTCCCGTCACGGCGATCCGACGCATGTCGCCCTTGCCCTCGATGCGTACGAGAGTGCACTGCGTGGTGAATTCGACGTACTTGCACGCCCCCTCAGGCTCGGCCAGCGGAATGCGTGGAGGCAGCCGGCCAGGAGTCGGAGTCATGCCCTCGATCGGGATTTTGATCAACGTCGGTTCTGGCGCTGGGGCCTCAACTTTGGTCGACGGCGTCGCTCCGGGATCGGTCTGAGCAGGCGCAGCCCCCCGACAGCCGATCAACAAGACAACCCACAGCCACATCTTTTCCCCCTCCTCAACCGGATCGACAGTTTGTCCGAGTCTCGGTTGCCATGATCCATGGTAATCCTTGTACCTACCGCACGGTCCCTCGTGCGGCGGTTCCTAATGAGTCAGAGTCAGAGCAATGGGTAACAAGCTGTTCGTCGGTGGCCTCGCCTGGGGTGCCGAGGAAGGCGACTTGAAGGAGGCCTTCGAACGGTTCGGTACCGTTACTGATACGAGGGTCATCCGAGATCGAGAAACTGGGCGTTCCCGGGGTTTCGGTTTT
>CAYYHT010000241.1:0-9787 GCA_964471355.1 uncultured Enterobacteriaceae bacterium | reverse complement strand
CCGGTGACGCGTCCCATGCGCAAGTCGACACCCAGAGAGAATCGAGCGGTGGGAGGCAGTGGAACTTCGTCGACTTCGTCAGACAGCAGGTCGATGCGGGCGACAGGGCCGGATTGGTCGGTGGTGTAGGTCGAGCCGATGAACAGGGCCTGGTTGGATGGGTGCAGCGCCAACCACCGGGGTTCGCCACCGATGGCCCAGGTGCGGGTGACCTCGCGGGTAGCCACGTCGATCTCGATGACGCGGTCCTCTTGCGAGATGGTCGCAAAGATGCGGTCCCCTCGCTCGGTGGCCACGAGTCCGAAAGGCTCGGCGCCGACGTCGATGCGATCGACGACCTCGAGGCCGTCTGCGGTCTCGGCCAACACGGCAATGCCGCGCTCGGCACGCAGAGTGGCGAATACGTAGTTGCCGGCCCGCGCAATGCGGGTGGGTTCTGCGCCCACGTCGACTTCATCGATCACCACGCCATCGCGCACGATCGTGACTGTGCCCTCGTCGACATTGGCCGCGTAGACAGCGGTCCGATCCGATGAGGAAGTCAGTGTGGAAGATCCAGTCTGGAACGTGTTGTCGCCAAGCGACCCCGTCCCGCAACCAGTAAGAACTGCCGCCGTAAGCCCGATGGCGGCGATTCGCGTATTCATGATGTGTCTCCGGTGCGCCCCGACAGTCTATCTATGCCCCGAATTTCCGCTCCTTACAAGTGCTTTCACCAGCACAACAGGCGTAATTGCGCATCGGTCAATCGACCGATCGCGGTGGTTGGGGGACCCGCGGCCGGTGTTTCGGTTTGTCCCAATCGCAATGCTGGTAGCATCCGGCCGTGAAGGGCAAGCCGCGCGACGACAAGACTCAGCGATCTGCAGGCCGCCTGTACATCGCATTTGCGTTCTTGGCGCTGGTCGTGCTGATTGGAGCCGGTGGCTACAAGGTGTTGGGGCCGTCCGAATGGACCTGGTTCGACGCCTTCTACATGACAATCATCACGCTCTCGACGGTCGGCTATGGCGAGACCCTCGCTGGCATGGAAGACGTGCCCTGGGCCCGTGAATGGACCGTTGGCTTGATCATGACCGGCACGGGCAGCTTGCTGTACTTCGTGTCGATGCTGACCGCGTTTGTCGTCGAAGGTGACCTGCGCGGCTTGATGGGGAGGAGGAGCATGCAGAGGCTCATCGACAACTACCGCCAACACATCGTCCTGTGTGGCGTAGGCACGACCGGTCAGCACGTTCTCGAGGAGCTCATCAAGACCAAGACGCCCTACGTGGTGATCGAGCACGATGATGAGCGAATCAGCGAGTTGCTCGAGGACTTCGGCGACGATTTCATCTACATCGACGGCGACGCCACCGATGACGACATCCTCGTTCAGGCCGGTGTCGAGCGCGCCCGTGGGGTGCTCAGCTGCCTGCGCGACGACCGCGACAACCTGTTCGTCACCATCAGCGCCAAGGCACTCAACGACAAGGTCCGTGTCGTCTCACGGGCGGTCGAAGCCAGCACCGAAAAGAAGCTGCGTCGTGCCGGAGCGGACTCGGTGGTCTCTCCCAACACCATTGGTGGCATGCGGCTGGTCTCCGAGATGATTCGCCCGTCCGTGGTGCAATTCTTGGACGTGATGCTCAAGGACAGCCGACGGCACGTGCGCATCGAGAGCGCCCTGGTACCTGCAGGCTCGCCGATGGTGGGCAAGGCGCTGCGGGACTCGGGCATCCGTGAGCAGACAGATCTGCTGATTATCGCCTTGGCAGAGCCGGACGGGACCTACGTCTACAACCCAGCAGCCAGCCAGGTCATCACTGCCGGGCAGACACTTGTGGTCATGGGCGAGACCGACGAGCTGGGCAAGCTGAAGACGATGCTGGGCTAGCGCGCCGGGTCTCGCCGGTTCCGCCGGCCGAGCGGATCGAGGGCGAGACAAAGCTCGCCCCTCCTTGTCGCTATGCAGGCGAACGAATCATGACAAGGAGCGGCGAGCTTCGTCTCGCCGGTTCCGCCGGCCGAGCGGATCGAGGGCGAGACAAAGCTCGCCCCTCCTTGTCGCTATGCAGGCGAACTTCGGACTCAACTAGTGCTCGATGCCCGCCTCATCCATCAGGTGTTCGATCCACATGTCGAGGTCTCCGAGTTCTTCGCGGAAGGGCGCCTGAACAGGCGGAAAACGGAAGCCAGTCTTGGGGTCGAGGTCGAAGGCGGTGACCCGGAAGCCGATGGCGAATCGCTCGCGCTTCCACTGTGCGCGGCAGAAGAGCTTCACGAACTTGTGGATGTGGGCCGCGAACGGCCTGGGGTCGCCGCCGTAGTGGTCGCTGAGCTCGGGCCAGAGTGCGTGGAACATCTCGAGTGGCTCTTGGCCTCGCTGAACAAACTGGAACATCAGGCGGTCCAGGATGTGAAAGGGCATGAGGTCGTCTTCGTCGGTCTGAACTTCGCCTGGGGGCCGCAGCTCGGCGGTCGCGGCGGTGGCGAACACATTCTTGAGGCTTGTGTAGTCGTGGTACTCCATCGCCCAGCGCAGCCAGCTGCCGACCAGGGACTTGGGCACGTCTGAGATGGGGCTGATTCCGCCGCTGGTGTCGCCATCCATCGTGGTGTAGCCCACAGCAGCCTCGCTCTTGTTGCTGGTGCTGATGAGCAGGTGGTTGTTCAGGTTGGCGATCATCCAGATCAAGCTGCCGCGCAGGCGCGCCTGAACGTTCTGCAGGGGAATGTCATGCCGCGGCTCATCCCAGCTCAACTCGACGCCGTTCAAGTCCTTGGTCAGCTTGAGATGGGTGTCGACAGCCTGTTGGATATTCGCGTCGTGGTGGGTGGCTCCGATCTCGGCCGCGAGCGACCTTGCGGCGTTCTGAGTCGCCGAACCGGAGTTGTCTGTGCCCATGTAGGCGGTGGTGAACACGCCGCTCATGTGGGCCTTGAGCTCGTCGCCCTTCAATCCGGTGTCGTACCGGTGCATCCGGTGGACCAATACGGCGCACATGCTGCTGTCACGGCCGCCGGATAGAGCGAGGGTGATGCCCGGAATGCCGCATTTTCCGGTGTATTCGCGCAGGGCCATGGCCAGGGCGAGCTCGAGCTCAAGGTGGGCCAAGTCGACCGGGGTGAGTTCTCTGGGAATGAAGCCCCGTTCGTGCAGCCAGTCCAGGCTCGGGTCCAAGCGCGGCTCGGTGGGCACCCAATAGGGTGGTGGGGCCGGGGCGGCGCTTCCGCAGCTGTAGTCGCCGTCAATCTGCAGAATCAGGGGGACCGGCCCGTACTCGCCTCGGTGCAGAGCATCGACCTGAGTCCGCCAGGAGCCCTCTTCCATGCGAGCGCGTACGAGTGAGTCCACATCGATGATGCGGTCCACCATCTCGAATTCACTGTCGAAGATGAAGCGCCGGCCTTCTTCGAGTACATCGCCGGCTTGAGCGATGAAGACGCTGCCGTCGAAGACCAAGCGGGTCGCGTCACAGCCCATGAGCGAGGTGTAGAGGTAGACGCAGTAGTCCTCGGCACTGATCTGCTGGCAGATGCGGCGCCGACGCGCATGCTTGCCCAGCACAAACCAGCTGGCCGATGGATTGACCAAGAAGTGGGCGCCGGCCAACGCGTAGATCGACCCCGGGCGAATGCCCTTCCAGCCGTCTTCGCAGATCTCGACCGCGAAGGTGCCCAGGCCATCTGCCTCGAACATCAGAGTGCCGATGGGCACCACGCTGCCGTCCGGAGCGGTGAACTCCTCGACCACCCCGTGTTCCCAGCCGGTGTACCAGCGTGCTTCGTACTGCACATCGCCGACAGCGAGGTGTTCCTTGCAGGTCAGGCCGACGATCTCGCCGTTCGCGACGACGGCGACGGCGTTGTAGAGCACGCCGCGATGCAGGACGGGCAGTCCAAGGCAGGCCACGATTCCCTGGGTCGCTTGAGCCAGATCGGTCAGGGTGCGCCAGCTGCGTTCGAGCGTGCCGCGCATGAGCAGGCGGTCGCCCAGGCTGTAGCCGGGAATGCACATTTCGGGGAAGGACACGAGCTTGGCACCGCGGGACTTGGCCTCGCGAATGGCGTCGTGGATGCGGCGGGCGTTTCCGAACCAATCCCCGACGGTCTGGTTCAGCGAAGTTGCCGCGACATGGGCGTAGCGCGGGGGCGATGAAGCGGTCATGCCCCCACGCTACCGAAGGTGAAGACCTACTTCTTCTTCTTCTTCTTCTTCTTCTTGCCTGCTGCCTCTTCGGCGGGTGCCTCTTCGGCGTCAGCAGCCGCATCCTCGGCGGGTGCCTCTTCAGCAGCCGCTTCCTCGGCGGGTGCTTCGTCGGCTGCGGCTTCTTCGGCCGGTGCGTCGGCTGCGGCTTCTTCGGCCGGTGCCTCTTCAGCAGTGGCCTCTTCAGTGGCTTCGCCCTCAGCGGCTTCCTCGGCGGCCGGTGCGGCCTCCTCGGCTGCGGCTTCTTCGGCCGGTGCGGCCTCTTCTGCGGCGGGTTCCTCGGCAAAGGCGGTCCCGGACATCCAGGCCGCCGCTACGATCAACATGTACTTGCGCATGTTTCCTCCAGATCAAGACTGATCTGTTGGCCATTGAAGTGCACGTTGTGGCGTGTCGTCAAGCAAAACTTCATGTAAGGAATGAAGTTAGGGGTTGACGTGTCAGGATCTGATCCGCCGCAGGCCGCCTTCCGCAGATCAACAGGCGAGGCGCCCGTCGTCATCCCTTTCGCCCCAGTCTGGAGTAGGATTCCGCTCGGAGGTCGGGCTGACACCTGTCGTGGGCGACATCATTGGCAAGTACCGGGTGCTCGAGCAGATGTCTCAGAGTGCGGCGGCGTCGGTGTTTCGGGTCGAGCACGTGGCTCAGGGCTCTCAGCATGTGCTCAAGCTGGTGCCGACCAAGAACGAGGACGACCAGGAGCGCATGTTCCGCGAGGCGCGTGCCCAGGGAATGCTGACTCACGAGAACGTGGTCTCAGTGACTGACGTGCCGGTCTATCAAGGCGCGCCGGCACTCATCATGGAGCTGGTCGAAGGGCCGACTCTTATGGAGTGGATTCGGGAAGAAGGGCCTGGGCTCGATACGCTGCTCGAAGCCTTCGAGGGCATCTTGCGTGGGGTAAAGGCAGCTCACGATGCCGATCTCGTGCACCGGGCGCTCGCCCCGCGGGAGATCATCATCACTCGGGTCGAGGGCCGGCTGGTCCCCAAGATTCTGGACTTTGGCATGGTCAAGATGATGGGGGCTCGCAATGTGCGCCTCACCGATGTCGGCGCTTCGCTGGGGTCGCCTGGCTACACCGCACCCGAACAGACTCGGAATGCGTCCGACGTCGACAACCGTGCCGATGTCTTCAGCCTGGGCTGCATCCTGTACGAGATGGTGTGCAAGCGCTCGCCGTTTCATGCCGAGGCGGCTTTCGAGAGCATCCAGCGGTCGATGAAGGGCGACTATGACCCACCCCACGACCACCGTCCCGACCTGCCTGCTGGGGTGGTGGAGCTGATCGACCTGATGCTCAAGGTCAAGAGCCACGAGCGCTTGGACAACTGCGACCTCGCCCTGGAACGCGTGGCGAAGCTGCGCAGCCCCGACGGCCAGCCGATAGCGTCCGCCGACCCAGTGGCCGCGGCCGAGTCAGCCGCGGGCACGGATGTGGCGCCGCCCCCGGAGCCGACCCCCGCGCTCGATAGGCCCAAGCGGCGCCTGTCTCCCGCACCCGCCGAGGAGTGGGAGCCCGAACCGACGGTGACCCAGCAGGTGACGAAGTCTCCGGGCCTGTTTTGGTTCACGGTCAGTGCTAGCGGAATCGCGCTGTTCTTTGGCGGTGTGCTGACCGGCGTGGCCGGCACCATCGCGGTTCAGCTGTTTTTGGCATGTCTCGTAGTTCTAGCTCTTGTCGCCGACCACGCGCAGAGCCAGCGCTTCGAGTGCCCAGCGCGACCCGGCGAGCTCGGGGTAGCGGCTGATGAGGTGGTCCAGGCGCTCGAGGGGCCGGATGGTGTACCGGTTGTCCGCGTCCCAGGTCGCAAAGGAGAGGATGAACGCGGGGTGCGCCGCGTGCAGGGCGCTGCCTCGATCCTGAGCGCCGATGCGCAGAATGCCGCTGGTCTCGTGCTGTCCTTCGACCTCGGCGACCAGAGCTAGGGTGCGCAGGACAGACAACTCAGCGAGATCCGCGAACATGCGGTGGCTTCCAGACAGGGTGCCGCCGGCGCGGTCTCGCTGGGTGCGAAGCATGACACTGCGCAGCTGTGCGGCCAGGTCTGTGGCCTTCTCGGCGTCGACGACTCCGTCCGTTCTCGATGCCCTGGCCATGCCTGCCAGCAGGCTGGTCTGTGAGTAGACGTCAACCGACCCGCCGCCGAGTGGTCCGAGCAGCGCCACCACAAAGCGGGCGTCTTCGGACATCAACAACTCGCCGCCGAACAGAAAGCTCTGCGGCAGGTCTCCCTCGGCCAGGACGGGGCCCTCTGCGGGCAGGCGGTACCGGGCGCTGTACAGGTCGATCACCCGGTCGCTGGCATATCGGCGGGCCTGCCAGTCATGCCACAGGGCCAGGGCCACCAGCCACGAAGGGTCGTTGACCTCGATGCCGCTGCTGACGGCGTCGGTGAGCACATAGTCCGGATGCATGGGGGGCACGGGCCAAGCGGTGGCGCTTCGATCCGGCAGCTCCACCGGCAGCGCGTCCAGCTCTGGCGGCCACGAGGCACCGTTGGCGAGCCATTGGCGCCAGGGATCGTGCCAGTCCGCGGTGCTCTGGTCGCCCGTGCCCAGCTTGGCGGACCAGGTGATGGCTTGATCGGGCTGCCCCAGGATGGCGTAGGACACGGTCAGCAAGTGAGCCACACCATCGGGATCGGAGTCCTTGGGGGTCTCGCCGTAGGTCTCGACGACGCTCTGGGCCGACAGCAAGGCTGCCTGCTTGTACATGGACGCCGCATCGGCGTGGGCCCGGGCCGCACCGGGACCGCCTTCGACCGACAGCTGCTTGACGGCACCACGTATGTCGCCGCGCGCAACCAGCTGGGTCCAGCCCATGTTGCTCTCGAATGCCTCGAGTCCACCCGGGGGCGCCAGCTGAACCACCCAGGTCTTGTCGACCAGGGACATGTCGATGCCATCGGGCACGGCTGCCGCGATGGCTCCTTCTTCGGCTGGCGTGCTCTGTGGAAGCCACAGGCCGGTGATGACGGTGAGAGACGCGAGGAGTACGGCCACACCCGCTGCACGAACCAGATGATTCGCGCTTGTGGGGGACGAATTGCGCATGGTGTTTGAGTTGACCGCGGCGGCTTGCGGCAGTTCCCAGCATCTTCGTGACGGTCGTGCCCTAGGAGCACGCGCAGAGTCACTCGCGTCGGGGTCCGAGGTACCACTTCTGGTGGCGTTCGGCGCGGTTCTCGAGGAATCGGGCCAGCTGATGGAAGTCGCTGCCGTTCTTGATGAAGCGGACCTCGGTCACCAGGGTCTGTGGGTCGACCAGGTCGGTGAATGGCACGTAGTGAAGATCGAGCTGGCCCGAGACGCTGACCATGTGCCCGTCGAGGGCTTGTTCGACCAAGGCGCGGTAGGCGCCAATGCCCAGCTGGCTGCCCAGCATGACGTCGAATGCGTGGGGAGGCGCACAGCGGCTCTCGTAGCCCAGCTGCACCCCGGTCACCTTCTTGGACTTGCCCTGCCTGGCCTTGTACCGGTCCTTGACGTACTCGGCCATCAGCTTGCCCAGGTCGATCTTGCCCAGGCTGATGTGGCCATGCGGGTCGCGGCTGACGCCACCGATGACGTTGGAACCGCAGTGCTCGGCGAGGCCCTCGGCGATGACGATGGTGCCGTAGGACTTGCCCAGCGTCTCGCGGTGCAAGATCAAATCGACGATGTGGTCGGCAATGGCGCCCAGATCGATGCAGCTGTCCTCGCCACGGAAGGGGTCGAGGTCCTCGACGGCGATGACGAGGTTGGCTTCGCCGGCGATGGCCACGCCGTAGGACAGCCAGCCGGCCTTGCGGCCCATCGTCTCGACAATGAAGTAGGAGCTGGTGGCGATGGCATCAGCCCGCAAGTTCTGCAGCTCATGGGCCATGACATCGACGGCGGTGAAGAAGCCGAAGGTGAAGTCGATGCCCTGGTAGTCGTTGTCGATGGTCTTGGGCAGATGGACGACGCGGATGCGCTTGGCGCCGGCGGGAAGGTGCTTCTGCCACTCATAGAAGAAGTTGGCGCTCTTGAGGGTGTCGTCCCCGCCGATGCTGATGAGGGCGTCGACCTTCAGGTCCATCAAGGCGTTGTAGACGTTGCGCAGGCGCGTGGTCTTGGACTCGTCTTTGAGGTCGTCCGGCCCCGTGATGCCCTTGCCCGGGTTGGCGCGTGCGGTGCCGATCAAGATGCCGCGCGTATTGCGCATTCCGATGACGTCCGCCTCGGTCAGCAGCCTGTAGTGCTCGTTCTGCACCAGAGGACTCGACTCACGGTCGTAGTCTTGCAGATTGGAGTAGCCGTGAAACAGGCCCACGACGTCGTGGCCGGCGTCCAGAAACGAGACGGCTGCTGAAGAGATGACGGCGTTTGCTGCGGGAGCTGGACCACCCGAGAACAGGATGGCGACTCGCCCTTTGGCATCAGACATTAGTGACTCACTTATGAGTTACGCACGATAACCCGTGCCGAGTCTCCAGGGTACCGCAACCAGCTCCACGAGTCCTTGACAAGCTGTGGCGGACGCCCCAGATGGAGTGTCACCTATGCGGAAAAAAGATCACACCGCGCTCGCTCACATCTGCCTGACAAACGCCGAAAGCCTGGAAAACTCTGGGCAATTCGCGAAACTCCCCACCCCGCAACGAAGTCGATTTGGGCTTGGCACGGGTCCTGCAGAAGCCCTTGTCGACTTCCGGTGAGGCGGGAATTGCTCCAAAGATACTTACAAACTACGCTATTCGTATGCGTCGGACTTGCTAGCTGCTCCGCTGACCGGGGTGAGCCAGACTGGACGGACGACGGGGCCAGCCTTCGGTCCCCGCTCAATGAATCGCAGCTGCGTTCGGGCATCGAGTCCAGCCTGGAAGTCGTGCTCACCACCACGGTCGACACGCCGTGGCGACTCATCAGCGAGTCTGACGAGCTGTCGGCTGCTGGCTGCCCGAGCTACGGCGGCATGCCTTCGGGCCAAGACTTTCCGGGCGCTGCTGGCGGCGGAGACGGCTGGACGGCGACCTGCACGGCCGGTGCCGCGACCTGGGCCGGCTACATGTACTGGGAGAAGTCCCAGAGCAGCGACGGCAGCTTCGAGCGCGGCGTGTGGGGCGACGGACTCGTCGGCACCCCCGACGCGGTGCAGGTTGAGTTCGACGGCGATGGCCGCGACAGTCTGCGGGTGACCGGAGACTCGTGGGACTACCAGAGCACCCTGTTCGGCACCATGACCGGCGAAGCGGCCTTTGATTCGACTGCGACCCCCGGCGGCTACCGCACCGACATGTTCGTCGCCTGGGAAGGTGGCAGCACACAGAGCTTCGACGCCGAGGGAGACCTGCTCTTCTTCGACCACCTAGTGGACGGTCGCTTCGACTCCATCAGCGTGGACCTCAAGTTCCAGGGACCCGCCGGCGCCGACGTCGACGACTGCACCATCGAGCCCGCGGGACTGCTGTCCTTCAGGGACGAAGATGCCGACTGGTACGACGTCGTGTTCGAGCCAAAATACCTGTCGAATCTGGACTACGACAACGCGCCCTACAGTGGCTGCGACAGCTGCGGCACGGTCTACTACCGCGGCTTCGAACAGGCCCAAGACCTGTGCATCGACTTCACTTT
>CAYYHT010000240.1:0-9787 GCA_964471355.1 uncultured Enterobacteriaceae bacterium | reverse complement strand
GCTAGAGCACCGATCAGGTAAAGCGCAGCTTCGCCTCCCTGGGCGGTGTTGGTCCAAGGACGACGTGCTCGCCGTTCAGCCGATGCTTCGCGCCATTCTCATGCCCAGGTGGGCCGAGCGCATGTGCGCGTCGACGTGGTACCGGGTGGCGGCGCGTGATCCCTGGGCGCTCATGGCCCAGTAGCCGCCCCGTGCGACGCGCTCGGTGGACCAAGCAGGCTCGCGCGGGCCGTAGTACTCCTGCACGATGACCCGGTCTCCGGGGGTGTCCGGACCCTCGGTCTTGTAGCCCTCGAAGCACCAGTCTCGCACGTTGCCACCCAGGCCGCGCACGCCGTAGGGCGACACGTCGACCGGGTGCCGTCCGACGACCGCGGGGTACATGCGGCCGGCTCGGCTGTCTCGGGTTCGGGTCCAGCTTGGGTCGAGCCAGTCTCCCCACGGGAACAGGCGCTCGTCGGCTCCTCGTGCGGCTTTCTCCCACTCGTACTCGCTGGGAACGCGCCAGGGCTGTCCGGTGACTTCTGCGAACCAAGCGGCGAAGCCTCGGGCACAGGCCCAGTCGGTCATAAAGACCGGCCAGTCCTTGAGCCAGCGGTCACCGTCGATGTCCTTGCGCAGATAGAAGGTGCCGTCTCGGCGACGGGCGTAGATCATGCCGGCCCGCTTGCCCGGCAGGCGATTTCGCTCGCGGGGGACGAAGCGCTTGGCGTCATCTTCGCGGTTGGTGTGCACCAAGTCGTTGAGGAAGGCGAGGTACTCGCGGTTGGTGACGGGGAAGCGACGCAGGGCAAAGCCATCGGCCCATAGACGCTTGCGTGGAGCGGCATCGAGGGCTTCGGCATCGCCACCAGCCCAGAACCAGCCCGCTGGCACGTAGCAGTCGTTCTTGCGAAGCTCGCCGACCCGCGGAAGGTAGATGGGCTTGGCGTGGTGCTCGTTCGGGGGCACGCCGTCCCAGTGCTCCTGGCGGCGAATCAACACGGGATAGCGCACGGGCACGCGGCCTTTTGCGCGAATCACCAAGAGGTAGCTGCCCATGGTCAGGGGCACGTTGGCCAGCGGAGTGCGGCCCAGGCTGCGCTCGGCGACCCATACCTGGCGTCGGTTGTGGGTCTCGTAGCGGTGCAGTTCGACGTCGGCGCCGGGGGGATCGGTCACCAGTGACAGCGAGCCCAGCCCCTTGAGGTAGGCGAAGTGCATCTTGCGCACCGGCGAGCTGCTGGACAGGGCGCCAGAGTGTACGCGCAGCAGGGCTCCGGCGCGCTCGGCAGCCTTGGCATCTCGGTCAGCCTCGGCGGCCTCGTGCTGAGCGCGGTAGCGGGCCGCCAGAGCGCGGTGGGCGGCCCCGAGGTCCGGGGCGTGGTTGAACGCGCTGTAGAGCATGCGCTCGGCTTCGCTGTCGATGCGGTCGGCCTCGCGATCGAACAGGGCTGCCTGTTCCTGTTTGGCCCAGCCCAGCTCCTTCTTTTGTTCGGTGTCCCAGGGCTCGACCTTGGACATGATGCTGTCGGCTTCGGTGTTCAGGTCATTGGCGCGCTTGCGCATCTCGCGGGCTTGCGGATTGAGCGCCTCGGCACTCTCGACCATCTGCAGGGCGCGGGCCTGGCGCGGAGACTGGTCCATCCAGCTCTCGATGACGGCCAGCAACGAGGCGGCGTCGGGGTAGCGCTCGTCGAGCTCGGCGTGGGTCGCCTTGGCGCAGATGGCCGCCAGCACTTCGCCTTCGACACCGGCGTTGCGGCGATCTTGGGCGATGGCCCTCAGGGTCAGGCCCAGCGCCATGACGTCGACGCGGGGATCGGTCTCATCGGCGGTGCCCCAGTCGACCACCACAACCTGTCCGCGTCCGCCGACTCGGATCGTGTCCGGGGACAGGGCGCCGTGCACGATGTGGCGATCGTGGGCATAGGACAGCGCTTCGAGCGCCTTTGCGAAGGTTCGGACCGCGACGCGCAACGTGCCCGCGCCGACCACTTCGGCGATGGGCAGGCCCTTGTTGTCGGGCATGGTGGCGAAGTAACGGCCGTCTTTCAGGCGGCCGATTTCGTGAATAGGCAGGATGCCCGGGTGTTCTAGGGACGCGTGAATGCGCACACTATCGACAAAGCGGCGGACGGCCGCCACGTCGTTGAGCATGGCCGCGTGCAACACGCGCATCGCGACAATGCGATCGAGCTCGCGATCACGGACCCGGCGCAGCTCGGTCTCGCCGCCTGGGCGGATGAAGCCAAGGTCCTCATATCTGCTTACAGGCGAGATATGCGGCAGAAGGGGGCGGTCATCGGTCTGGGACAAGCGGGGACTCCGACCCGAATCGTACGCCGATCCATCGCGACCGGGGTGCAGCTGGTGTAAAACCCGCACATGTCCACATACGACGGCAGCGAATACCTCGACTGGGAGGGGTTGGTCACCCACTGCGAGCAGCTCGCCGCAGCCCATCCACAATGGGCGCGCCTAGAGACTGTGGGCGAGTCCCGGCAGGGCCGACCCCTGCTGCTGCTCGTCATCGGCAAGCAAGATGGCCGCGACGTCGACCGCCCGGGATTTTGGATCGATGCGGGCACGCACTGTTCTGAGTGGACCGGCATCATGAGCGCGCTGGACACCGCGACCCGGTGGCTGGCTGCATTGGCGGCAGACGAGGAGTCCGCAACCGGCTGGTTTGCCCGCAACAGCGCGTACATCATGCCGTGCATCAGCCCCGATGGCTTTCATGCGATGTGCAACGGGTCGCCCTTCATCCGCTCGACCCTGCGCCCGCCGCGAGATGGTCGACCCCGCATCGGCCTGCACCCCGAGGACCTCGATGGCGACGGCCACGTGCGCTGGATGCGCTGGAAGCACCCCGCCGGCCCGTGGATCTTCGACCACGAAAACCCAATCGTCATGCGCCCCAGAAAGCTCGACGATGACCCGCGCGAGGCCTTCTTTGTCTGCCAAGAGGGCAACTTCCTGCAGTGGGATGGAGTGCGCTGGCTCGAGGCTCCGAGGCAGTTCGGCCAGGACCTCAATCGCAACTTCCCGTCGGCCTGGGCGCCCTTCGAGATGTTCGGCATGGACTCGGGCGACTATCCGCTGTCCGAGCCCGAATCCCATGCCGTCGTCGAGACCTTTCGCCGCTTTCCCCGCATTGGTGCCGCCGTCTCGAACCACACCTACACCGGCTGTCTGCTGACCCAGCCTTACCGTGACCCGTCACCGCTGAGCGAGCTGGACATCGATCTGATGGAGTCCCTTGGCAAGCAGTGCGTCGAGGGCACGGGCTACCGCGTGTTCAAGACGGTGCCGGACTTCAGCTATGACCCCAAGAAGTCCATTGTCGGGGTCTGGTCGGACACCATGAGCACGACCTTTGGGGTGCCGGGCTACACCTTAGAGCTGTGGGATCCCTTTGGCCACGCGGGCATCGAGCTCAAGAAGCCAGCGCTGTTCTTTAAGAAGCCCGATGCAGCCAAAGTGGCGGTCATGCTGCAGGCCTTTGCCAGCGAGCCCGGTGCCATTGTCGACTGGAAGCCCCACCAGCATGCTCAATTGGGAGCGGTGGAGCTTGGCGGACTCGAGTACCAGACCACGGTGCGCAATCCACCGGTCAGGCTGCTGGCCAAGGAGTGCGAGCGCGGTTTTATGGTCGCCGACCGCATGCGGCGGGCGTTGCCAGATGTGGGGGCCAACGTGGCCTTCGAGCCAGTGACAGAGGGGGTCTGGCGCGTTCAGATGGTCCTGGACAACACTGGCTTTCTGCCCACCAGCGGCTTGAGGCGGGCGGAGCAGATCGGCACTGCGCCGCCCATCTGTATTGAGGCCCAGCTGTCTGCTGGCCTGGTCATCGTCGATGGCGAGCCGGCCGTGAACCTAGGCTGGCTAGATGGCTGGGGAGCCCTGCAGGTGAACGAGGCACGGCACCCGCTGTACCCGGCCCTGTCCCCCAAGCGCGGCACCCGTGCCACCACGACCTGGGTGGTCAAGGGCTCGGGCACTCTGACGCTGACCTGGGATGCTGGGCGCGGGGGCTGCGGCGAAATCCAAGTGACGCTGCCCTAGCTTGAGGCAATACGCGTGGTGATGTGTCTCAACAACCGTAGCTCTCGAGAGTCACGGTCATGTCGGTCGCCTTGGTGAAGTCGGGCTCGACCATCACCAGGCTAGCGCCGGTGCCGTAGCCCCACTTGGCCTTCATCACACCCAACATGCGGGTCTCTCCTG
Organism: uncultured Enterobacteriaceae bacterium; assembly: GCA_964471355.1. Taxonomy (GTDB): domain Bacteria; phylum Myxococcota_A; class UBA796; order UBA796; genus CAYYHT01. The sequence continues at coordinate 5,578 of CAYYHT010000240.1, read as the reverse complement.
CAAAGTCCAGCCGGTACCAGCTCGGGGAGCCGACGTGCTCTGGGTGCGTCCCACGTGAGGGTGCCATGCCAGCTCCGACGATGCTCAGGATGGTCTCGCCGTTCATGAGCACGAAGTTCGAGGCGGGTGCAGCGTGAGACTCGCCGCAGCTCCCGTACTCCCACGGGAAGGAAACCATCACCGACTTCAGCGACGCGTCCTTGTCGGGGCGAGAGACGTTCATGCCGTAGACCGTGCCCGAGTGTATGGGCTCGAGCAGCGACACGGTCGAGATGGCGTCCGACATGCCAACGGCCGCCGGATCGACGCCGGTCAGGGGGGCTGTCGCGAGCACGTCGCCCGGGTTGTTGCATGGGCCCAGCACCACGATGTACTCGCCGCCGCCCATCTCGCTGCCTCCCGGCTTGTAGGCCGAGCCGGCGTCCTCGTTCCACAGCTCGGTCAGGAAGGGAGCCGGAAAGGGGGTGCCCGACATGACCAGACCGGTCTCGACGGTCTCCCAGTGACTCAAGTGGCGGTTCTCACCCACCGAACGCCAAGGCAAGCTGCCGACCCAGGCGGCGACAGGCTGCAGCTCGTCGGGGGCCTCGCTCCAGGTTCCGCTGCTGGTCATGTCCTCGAAGCCGTCGCCGGCCGACCATCGACCGACAAGCTCGGCGCGGCTCTTGGAAGGCTCGGTGCGGGCCGCGTTCTCGATGGCCCGGCACACGGCCACATAGACATGGTGTCCGCGGGGTTCCCCGGCGATGGCGGCGGCTCGGCCTTCCCACTTGGCTCGGTCCTTGTCGGTCTCCGAAGCCTCGGCGGCACGGCTGACATCGGTGGTGGTCAGCGTTCCCTCGCCCAGCAGGCTCGAGGCGACCCACCCTTCAATGGGGTAGCTCTCGGGGCGGTCGGTCATGCGAATCCGGCTCCAGCCGTCCTTCTCTTCGAGCACGGTCACAGGCGTGTTGATGCGCAGGCGGGCTTCGATCTCGGCACCCGTGGTGGGGGCAGACCGCACGCGGGCCACGTCGGCATGGATCGTCGCAGGAGTGGATGCAGAAGCCAAAGCGGACAGAATGAGAAATAGAACGTTCATGAGAGGACCCTCCAGGCACGGCAGGGTCAAATGCAGATCGCATGCCAACATTTGGCGCGCACGGTCCCCGTTTGGCCTCTCTAGATCCTATGATTTATAGATCTACAATGTAGATCGATATCGCCCTAGAAGGGCCGCTCGAACTCGACTTCGTTCGCCAGGCGAGTCGGCGTGACCGCGTCGCCATTGACCGAGATGAACAGCTGGTATGGCGCCGATTCACCGGGGGTGCAGCCGCCGCCGAGGTCCCACTGACCGATGGCCACAACCATGTCTGCAGCCGGAGCGATGAACGAGCCCTCGGGACAGTCCCAGTCACTGGTGATCGAGCAACCCCACTCATCGTCGAGGAATTCGTAGGTGCCGTCTGGGGCGATGACGTACATGAACAGGTCGCTTCCGGCGCCCGCACCCAGGTTGTCGCCCTTGAACCACAGGCAGTCGCCGGAGTCGTTGTTGACCTCGTAGAAGTCGACGATGAACGGGTCGGTGGTGGCTGCTGGGCAGCCGGTCTCGCCGGTCTTGGGCTCGCTCTCATCTTCGTCGGGGTCGCAGACGGTCAGCCCTTCGGAGCCCAGTGTCGGCACGCCCCATAGGCAGATAGGGCTGCCGCCGCTGTCGTCACAGGTCTGGCCGAGCTCGGTACAGTCCGATGTGTCCGACCAGTCCTTGCAGCCATCGCTGTCGGTGGTGCAGGTCTGAATGTTGTCGCGGTCGCAGCGGGTCTCGCCGGCGCTGTCGCACTTGTCGTCGCAGGTCGGGTCGACGTCGCCGGTTGAGCATGTGGCGACCGTGCTGCTCTCTTCTTCACAGCCGTCGTCGCACACTTCGTTGGCCCACTCGCGGCAGCCGCTGGCGCCAGTGACACAGGTCTGGACGTTGTCTCCGTCGCAACGAGAGATGCCCGGTGGGCACACATCAGTGCACTCGGGCTCGCCGCCGCTGCACGCGACGGGAAGCAGGTAGATGCCAGCCACAGCGGGCAGAATCCAGACGGTAGCGAGTCTCATGGGGTGTCTCCTGGCTGCAGACTACCCCAACCGCTGCTACTCCAGCGCGCGGTAGATTCCGCCGGTCGTCTTGGCGAGGTCGTACATCAGGCGCCGACTGGCGTCTTTGTCGTCGCCATCGTGGCGTCCCATGAGAAAGGCGATGCTGTGGATTCGGGTCGCTCCGCGGCTCCAGGCGTCGACATCGCGCAGGATGCCGACGGGGTCCTGAATGCGGCCTTCGGTGGGCTTGCCATCGGTCAGGAAGTAGATGGAGTCGGCGTTCATGCGCATCGCGGAGTCGAGGGCCCCGTGCACATTGGTGGCGCCATAGGGCCGCATGCTGTGCAGAAAGCCGATGGCGTCGCGCACGTTGGCTGGAGTGGCGTCGACCAGGCCCGTCTGCCATGGGCGGACGTCGCGGCCGAACAACACGATGTTGAACTGGGCCCCGGGCGCGAACTGGGTGGTCAAGACGCGCTCGAGCTCGCAGCGCACGAAGTCGAGGCGTGACCAGCTGGTGCCCTGGTTGGTGCGGAAGCGCGCCTCCATCGAGCCCGAGACGTCGACGACGAACACCACCCGCTGGCTGTGGACGGTGCCGTACAGAAAGCTGCGTGGCTTGACGTCGGCCATGATCTTCGACGCCTCTTCTTTGTCGCGGCCGAAGGTGAACTCATCGAGGATGACGTGTTTGTGCTCGGGGTCGGTGATGGTGTCTTTGAGCGCGGTCAAGGCGGCGATTTTGTCGCTGCTGAAGCTGTACTGGCGCAGAATCGAGGCGACCTCGGCGCTGGTCATGCCCAGCAGGTGCTCGTCGATGATGGACAGGGCTTCGACCATGTCACTGTCAAAGCCGAATGGACTCAAGATGCGCAGGACCTGGGGGCCGCTGAAGCCCTCGACGCGCCCAGCCAGGGCGTTTCGCAGCAGGTCTTTCTGGGCGCTGCTGAACGTGGCCTTGTCGATGCTCTGGACCAGGCTGGCGACCTCGGCGTCGTCCCATCGGCTGGTGAAGTTCACCTCGAGGGGAGGCAGGCTGCTGTCCCAGGTGCATGCGCTGGCCGCCGGGGCTGGCGTGGTCCCTCGGGGTGGGGGCCCGCCGCGGGGTGGGGGTCCGCCCCGAGGAGAGGTCGAAGGGGGTCGTCCAGAGGTGCGGTCCCAGCCCGGTGGAGGTGGTGGCGGGGCGGCGGGCGGTGCTGCTGCTGCGGTGCTGCTCAGGATGGCACCGGCCTTGCTCTTGTCGGACGAGAAGGTGAATGCGTCCAAGATCAGATGCTGATTGCGGCGATCGTCGATGCGCGGCGCCATGACTTCGAGTGCCGCAAGTTGGTCCTTTGCGAAGCTGATGTCTTTGATCAGCTCGGCGACTTGCTCGGCCGTGAAGGTGTTGGACGAGGCAGCGGTCCGCAGCACGGTGAGCTTGTCGGACGAGAAGCTGGCGTTGTCGACCTGGTTCTTGAGTGCGGCGTAGGAACCGGGGTCCATGGCAAATGCGGGTGCAAAGAACATCCACAGCATGAAGAACAACTGCATCGAGGAACCTCCGGGGCGGCAGTCTACAGTGCGCCTGCTGACCCGGCGGTGGGATGCGCTATTCCTATTCGATCAGGACGAGCAGCTCGTAGTTCGGCTCGGCGTAGCCCCAAGTGCTGTTCCACACCCGAATCCAGTGCACGCCCTCGGCGGTGATGGTGTCGCTGAAGTGGTCCTCGTGGTAGCCCGAGTCCGATGACGCGTCGCCTAGGGCCGTCTCGCAGTCGGAGCCATAGGCCTGAACGACGGTGTCGGTGAAGTCGTCCCCGGGCAGAGTGACCATGTGCAGCCGCTTGCCGATGTCGTCGGCGGTGACGTTCACCGCGACCCAGTCCACATCGTCGATGTCGAAGAGGCTGGCGGTGGCCAACAGCGGCAGATCGACAGCAGCACCGCCTCCGCAGGTGTCGTTGGGCTCGCTCTCGACGGTCGTGGTGGGGTTGATGATCGACAGATTGAGGTCGGCGCTGTACCCGCCTTCGCCGCTGTTGTCCCAATAGACAAGGTACAGAGGCCCGGTCGCGGTGAATGTCGTCGACGCCGTGAAGTCGATAAAGTCGTCCATATGCCCCGAGTCGGGGACCAGGATGAAGCTGGGAAGTCCGCCGGTCGAGTCGATGCTCAGGCTCACGAGCTGTCCGGCTGTGGGCTCGATGCGGTATAGCGCGCTGCCGTACGCATCAGGTGCGGTGATGCTGGTGGTGCCGGCGGACAGCAGCTCGGCGGTGCGCGCTGTGACGTCGAGAGCGCCGGGAGCCACACTGATGCCGCCGAGGTCGGGGCCGCTGGCGATCTCGACATCGGTGGGGCCCGCAGCGGCATCGATGTCGAGGAACATCGTGTAGGAGAGCCCAAATGGCTGAGCCGCGTCGACGGTTCCGTACACCTTGTCCGGTTCCTCAGCGCCCGAGATGGCCAGATTGGTGAAGATGAGCGGGGTGAACAGGCCATCGCCTGTGGTCGTGGTGTCCAAGGGCTGGCTGACGTCGAGCAGCTCGACCTCGCCGAACAGAATTGAGCCCTGTGCCACCGAGCCGAGTGTCTCGCTCAGGCGGACCGCGGGGCTGATGTTGAAGGCCATGTCGTAGACCAGCGCATCGTCTCCGCTTCCGACGACCACATCGCGGGTTCCGGTCGGGGCATCGGTGGTGACCTCGATGGTGACGACGAGTGCGGCCTCGCTGGCGGCATGGGTGTTGAGCACCTCGACGCCTTCGCCGAAGTCCACCTCGGTGTCGTCGGCGAACTGCGTGCCCGAGCCACTGACGGTCACTTGAAGGATGCGTCCGAGGTACACCGTGCTGGGGGAGAGCAGGGAGATGTTCGGGTTGGCGCCGGGTCCGGGGGGACCGGGCTCACCCTGTACGCCCTCGGGTCCTTTGCACCCTGTCAAGGCGAGGGCGAGCAGGACGGCGGTCGAAAAAATGCGCAAGGAAGCTCTCCAGGAGCGGCAATGGCGCACGATAACCGCGACGATGCTCAGTTCGCTTGGATGATCTGACCGGCACCGCCATCGACGCGCACAACCAGAACGCCGTCGGTCCAAGCCCAGCCCTGCTCGACTGCGGGGTCGGCGACCTCGGTCATCGGCGTGCCACCCAAGGTCACCTCGGTGGGTGTCTGTTCCAGCCCCACCACCTCGAAGACTGCACCTTCCGAGAAGGTGGATCCCTCTTCAAAGCTGAACGTTGCGCCAGCTGAATCACCCTCTTGAACCAGCTTGCTGCCGTCATAGAGCTCGAATTCTGTGGCAGGTCCGGGGAACAGGCGTACCCAGAGCAAGCCGGCCTCGGTGTCGAAGGAGTCGACCCGGTCCGGGTCGATGGTCGGGGCCATGGTGTCGATAGTCGGCCGCAACATGGGCACCATGCCGCCTTGGCGCAGGAACATGGGAAGCTTATCGAGGGGGGCGTCGACAGTCTGGGTGCCGGGGCCCACGAAGACATCGCCGTCGATCCAGTCGATCCACCGG
>CAYYHT010000239.1:0-9788 GCA_964471355.1 uncultured Enterobacteriaceae bacterium | reverse complement strand
CAGCGCAACTCTGGGCGACACCAACATCTCGATTCCGGTCGGACTCGTTTCGTCCGACTCGCTTGCGGTCGCGGTCGTGCCATTTGTCGGCATCCCCACCGGAGCGGCAGACCGAAATCTAGGCGCTGGCGGCGTCTTCGGCGGCGTCGACGCCGTGGTCGACCTGCGCGCCGGACCGCTCGGCGTCGGTGGCTCGGCTGGCGCAGAGAGCCAACCACACGGCGAAGAGGGCTGGGATGCGGGCACGCGTGTTCGAATGGCTGGGTCCGCCGGAGTCCGCTTCAGCCCGTCTGTGGCGGCCCACGTCGAGGTGCGCTCACGGGTCGGCTCAGTCGTCATCGACCCCGATGACGCGTCCATCAAGAACAGGTCCTGGCCCACAGAGCTGCTGCTGTCGACGCGCGGACGCATTGGCGACAGCCTCACCTTCTCGGTCGGAGGCGGCAGAGCGATCTACTCCGGCATCGGCTCCCCCGCAGCGCGCGCCTTTGTCGGCGTCGGCTGGGCGCCGGGTCCCGAACCCGAGGTGCTCGAGCCCGTCGTCGTGCAAGCTCCCCCCGAGGTGATCCAGCCCACGGGCGTCAAAGTGCTCACCCCCGATGGAAATCCGGTGCGCGGGGCATCGGTGGCCGTCAATGGCGAGGCAGCGGGACTCACGGATCACGACGGCCGCTACGTGTTCGCGCAGTGGCCCGGAGACGACGCCTCGGTCACCATTGAGCAGCCAGGCATGCTGCCACTGAGCATCCCATCGATTCCCCTGGGCGAGGACATCGCGCAGCTCAGCCTGGTCTGGAAGCCAGTCGACTTCTCAATCCGAGTCGTCGATCCAGACGGCAAGCTGCCCGACGCCGCCGTCACCCTCGAAGGTCCGACCCAAGCCCCGGCACCGACCATCGATGAGGTCGGCACGCGCACCTACGCACTCGCACCGGGCGAGTGGCAGGTCAGCGTCGCATCCGAAGGCTTCGGCAAGCAGGTCCGCCACATCCAGGTCGAGCCCGGACGCCGCGATGGCATTCGCGTCGACGCGGTGCTCACCCAGGCCAGCGGCGACGACACCGACATGGCCATCCGTGTGCTCGATCCCGAGGGCAACCCCATCGAGGACGCCTACATCCGTGCCGGCGGCGATCTGCTCGGCACCACGGGCTCAGGTGGCGACATCGTCGTCAGCGGCTTGGCCGCGGGCGAGATCGAGATTCAGGTCAACTCGGACCGCTACGACAAGGGCTCGGCGGCCACAGTCCAGGTGGTCCCCGGAGACAACGCCGTGGACATCGAGCTGGGCTGGAAGCCGGGTTCGGTCAAGGTCCTGGCCCTGGGGCCCGATGGAAAACCCACCGACGCACTCGCCGCGTTCATCGGACCAGCACAGCTGGCGCCCACGCACCTAGGAAGCGATGGCGAGCGCGTCTTTACCCTGCGCGCGGGTCAGTGGCAGCTGCTGGTCAGCTCACCAACACTCGGCGTGCAGCAGCGAAGCTTCGAGGTCACCGATGTGCCTGGCGCTCTGGTGGTGGTCGAGGTGACCCTGCAGCCCCAGGAAGCTGGAGGCACCGCCGACGTCGCCATTCAGGTCGTCGACCCCGACGGCGTCGCCGTATCCGCGGTCGCCGTAGCGCTCGATGACCTGCCCCTAGGGACCACCGCGTCCACCGGATCCCTCAGCCTCTCCGGAATTCATGCTGGAGAACGAAGCCTCAGCCTGAGCCACCCCGATTTCCGAGCGGACACCCTGGACCTCACCCTCACGCAAGGCGCCCAGGACGTGCGGACCGTGCTGGGCTGGAAGCCGGGCTCCGTGCGGGTGCTCGCGTTCGGCCCCGATGGCCAGCCGACCGATGCACTGGTGGCGTTTTCTGGGCCCGACGCCCCCGCACCCATTCAGCTCGGCGACGATGGCCGGCACCTGTTCCACCTCGCTGCCGGCGACTGGAACATGGTCGCCACCAGCCCGACCTTCGGTGTGCAGACACGCCGGTTTGGCGTGCCAGTCGACTACGACCGCCTGATTCGCGTTGGCTTGGGAATGCAGCCACCGGCGGCCGACGGCGGCTCTGTTGCCGTCACGGTCACCGATCCAACGGGCGCTGCAGTCAGCGATGCGGACGTCTGGCTCGACGGCAGGCCGCTGGGCAATACGACCGACGGCAACCTGCGAGTTGAAGGTGTCGGCGTCGGCACTCACGAGGTGCGAGCCACAGCACCCGGGCTCGCCGAGGCGTCGGTTGCTGTCAAGGTGCCCTCTGCCAAGGCCGAGGGCTCCGCCGACCTCACGCTCGGGTGGGGAGTGGGCGCCACACAGGTCAAGGTCACCGGCCCTGAGAGTGCTCTGCGCGACGCCATCATCGGCGTCGCCGGCTCCCGCGTGCTGCCGCCCGTCTCGCCGGGCCCCGACGGCACGCGCCTGTTCCACCTCGACCCCGGACCGTGGTGGGTGCTCGTCTCGTCACCGATGCGCGGCCCACAGCAACAGCAGATCGTCGTGCCCGAAGACGCAACGCTCACCGAAGTGGCCTTTGACCTGCAGCCCATCTTGGAAGACAAGGGCGTGGTGCTGCTGTGGGTCCAGGATCAAGAGGGTCTGCCCCTGTCGAATGTCGCCGTCTCGGTCAACGGAGAGGCCCTGGGCAAGACGTCGCCAGCGGGGGTCTTGCTGATTCCGGCCCGTTCACCAGGCCCAGTGACCATGGTGCTCGACGGTCCTCCTGGCCTGTCCGACGGCGAGCTGGCCTTCACCGTGATCAAGGGCTCCCAAGAGCGCTTCGCGACATTGAACTGGACCATGAGCACGGTGAGCTTCAAGAGCGTCGACCAAGATGGAAATCCGCTCGACGCGCGTCTCTGGCTCGAGGGACCTGTCGCCATCACCGACCAGGAAACCGGTCCGGATGGACTTCGTGAGCTGACGCTGCGGCCCGGCTCGTGGAAGGCCTTTGCCCAGGTCGAAGGGCGCTCGGTCGTGGGTCAGGAATTCGAGGTGACTGCCGGAGCGGCAGCTCAAGAAGTGCTGCTGACCATCGGCGAGACGGCGCGAACCGAGATCACCGCCGTCGAGGTCCGAATCACCGAGCGCGTGATGTTCGACCTCGACAAAGCCACCCTACGGGCCGAGTCACGCCCGCTGCTTCAAGAGATCGCCACCCTGATTCAGTCCAATTCTCAGGTGCGCCAGATCGAGATCCAGGGACACACCGACGACACCGGTGGCACCAGCTACAACCAAGAGCTCTCCGAACGCCGTGCCCTGGCCGTCCGCGACGCGCTTGTTGCCCTCGGCGTCGCCCCCGAGAAGCTGCTGGCCAAGGGCTACGGCAGCCTGCGTCCGGTGACCTCGAACACCGACGAGGCCTCCCGTGCAACCAATCGACGGGTGCAGTTTGTCATCGAGGAGTAGGGCTCAGTCCCCGCCGTGCAGGATCTTCAACGCCGCCTGCAAGCGCTCGGCGATCGGAGCCGTCGCATCGACCTTGTCGCCGATGGCACTCTGAACCCGTTCGATCTCAGTTCGTTGGTAGCCCATGCGCGCCATCGCCACGATGACGGTGTTCTCGTCGTCGTCTGGCACATACCAGTCACTGCCCTCTGAGGGGTCGACCTCGTCGAATCCCCCGCGCGGATCTGTCGGGTTGAGGTTGGCTTGGAGCGATTGGCAGATGCGGTCGGCGAGCTTCTGCGTCACGCCTGGCACCCGGGTCAGCGACATGAAGTCGCGGTGTGCGACCGCTCGATGCAGCTCATTGCTACTCATCGTCGTCAACACCGCCAACGCCAAGCGCGAGCCCAGCCCGACGCCCTCTCGCAGCATGCCATACGCAGCACGGTCCTCTTTGGAGGAGAAGCCGTACAGGTGCAGGCTGTAGCCCACCAGCTCGGACACCACAAAAGCCTGGACTTGCCCTTTTCCGCTCCACGCGCGCAGCGTTCGTGTCGGAGCAAACACCTGGTAGCCGACGTCTCGCACGTCGATGGTGCCTTGGTTGCCTTCCCACTCGACCAATCTGCCACGAAGCATCGAGATCATTGCAAAGTCCGTTCGGGTTAAGTGGGTGGCGAGGTGCCCCCATGCGAGCCGTGCTCACTGCCGCCATCATTGCCACGAGCCTGCTGGGCTGCAAGCCCAAGGATCCGCCGCCACTCGACATGGTGCTCAAGAATGACGGCGTCATCTACGCCGGGGCCTTCCAAGTCGACGTCACGCCCGAGGTCACAGAGACCTGGATCGACGGCGACGAAAATGGCGATTTCAACGGCTGCTTCGACGACCCGACCGGGGCATCCTGCGGCTCCGACGACACCTGGAACGATGCAAACGGCGACGGAGACTTCGACGCGGTCTGGATTGCTGGTTTCGGTCCACTGCGGCCTGCCAACTCCGTCCATGACCCCATCACCATCACCGCCACGGTGCTGTCCTTCGACGGCGAGTACGTCGTATTTGTGGCCATGGACTATGTGGGCGTGCACTCTCCCCGCATTCACGAGGCCCGAGATCTGTTGGTCGCAGATGGCTTGCACATCGACAAGTTGCTCGTGGCGTCCTCACACAACCACCAGGGGCCAGACACCTTCGGCATCTGGGGCAACCCCTTCGACTTCGGCGACCCCGTCTCGGGCATCGACGATGACTACCAAGCTCGCTTGGTGGCGGGCATCGAGACCACCGTGCGCGAAGCGGCGGCCAACATGGAGCCGATCGACCTGAAGATCGGCCGCGTGCGCATGCGCGACCGCAGCCCGATGTTCAATGGCTCGGTCTGGGGCGGGTACAACCCGACGGCCAAGATGCACGGCATGGTCAATGACATCCGCGATCCCGTTCTGGTCTCAGATCAGCTGCTGGTTCTGCAAGGCGAGGGCGAGTCCGGCCCCGTCTTCACCATGACCAACTGGTCGGGTCACCCGGAGACCTGGGGCGGCAACAACACCGAGATCAGCGCCGACTGGGTCGGCAAGACCCGCTCTGTGCTGTCGGACACCTATGGCGGCACGGTCATGCACATGCCCGAGTCCCTGGGCGGCATGCAGAGTGCGCTCGGCGGCGATCTGCCATTGGTCGACGAGACCACAGGTGAGTGGATCATGAGCGGCGAGACCGCTGACGACGGCACCCCCCTTCCACAGTGGGCCGAGCGCAACAGCTGGGATTTTGTGCAGTCTCACGGTTGGCACATCGCCGACGCCGCCATCGCGGCACTCGAGACTGGCGAGGTGGTGTCCGAGGCCCCCATCAAGGTGGACAGCGAGACCTTGTACTTCCCCATCGAGAACACGCTCTACACCCTCATGCTGCCCCTTGGCATCACCGAGCTCAGCTCCGATGACGCGGTGTTTGACGGGCAGCTCTGCCCCGACCTCGCCGACGGTGTCACCGCCGGCTGCATGCCCGCACGCACCTTCAAGGCGACGGTGGGACCGGTCGGCTTTGTGGCCGTGCCCGGCGAGCTGTTGCCCGAGATTTTCTGGGGCCTGCCCGACGAAGACCCCGTCTGGCTGCTCGAGAGCGGAGACCCCACAGCCCGCGGCACCGGCAGCACCTATTTCCCCCAGCACGACCACGACTGCGACACCCTCGACCCCGCAGACATCATCGAGGACGACGAGATCGGCGACTGCGACTGCCTCAAAGTGCACACCTGGCCGTACAGCATCAGTCCCGACCCGGCCATGCCTCCCCTCAAGGACCTGCTCGACACCGAGTACAAGGCCGTGCTCGGCATGACCGATCACTACCTCTCCTACATTGTCCCCGAGACCGACTACAACCGGTCTGTGAGCTACCTCGACGGCCCTGGCGACCACTACGAAGACAGCGTCTCTCCGGCACACAACCTCGGCACCCGGGTGCAGGAGGCGCAGCTGCGCCTGGCCGAGAGGTGGAATGCGCCCGCTGAGTAGGCTGCTGCTGCTGCTCGCCGTGGGCTGCCGCTCATCGGGTTCGCTTCCGATCGACACCGATCTGGAGCAAGACACCGATCCGGTCCAAGACACCGATCCTGTGGACACAGACACAGACACAGACACAGACCTCACCGACACCGAAGAGCCGCCCCCCGCGTCGCGCTGCGTGGTCGGCCCCACCACGATCAGCTGCCCCCACGACAGCCTGACTCTGCACCCCGGCCTAGGCTTCGAGGCCCGGCAGGTTCACTACCAAGTGCCCGCCACTGCGCCACCAGCCGCAGGCTACCCAACCGTCCTCATCTTTCAGGGCAGCCTGTTCAGCGCCGAGCTGAACTGGGAGGGATGGCAAGGCGGTCCCTTTGGCGTGTGGTGGCAGGTCGTTCTCACCCAGACCCTGCTGGACAACGGCTTCGCAGTCATCACTCCCGAAGCCCACGCCGGCGGCTCCACGTTCTGGGACACCAACGTTCCGCCATTCAACGTCGCCTGGCAGACCGCCCCCGACCACGACCTGATGCTCGACCTGTTCGACGAGATCGAAGCGGGAAGCTTCGGCGACCTCGACCCGAACGCCCTGTTTGCCACTGGCATCTCCAGTGGTGGCTACATGACCAGTCGCATGGCCGTCAGCTACCCGGGTCGCTTTCGAGCGTTGGCAGTGCACAGCGGCTCCTATGCGACCTGCTCGGGTCCACTCTGCTTTGTGCCGACCCTGCCTTCAGACCATCCGCCGACGCTGTTCCTGCGCGGCGAAGACGACCTGACTGTGCCCATCGGCACCATGGAGTCCTACTACTCCGCCCTCAATGCCGACGGCGTTGCGACCCGAAAAGTCACCGACGCTGACGCCGCCCACGAGTGGCTTCAGGCCGCCCCGGGCGAGATCTTGGACTGGTTTGTGGCGCACCCATAGAGCGGCCAAGTCGACCTAGTCGACCTAGTCGGCCAGCACAGCGCGAAATGCCGCCACCGCTTGGTCCTTGCAGGGCGGACGCCCCAGGCTCTCGAGCGCCTCGGCGACCACCGACACCACGCGCACGCAATCGTCGGGGCGCTCAAGGATGTTCCCCATGTGGCCCACGCGGAAGTAGGTGGTCTTGAGCACCGGATGAAGGCCGCCGGCGACAATGACCCCCCGTGCCTTGATGGCCCCGACGAGCTCACTGCCCACTCCGCTCGGGTAGCGAATCGCCGAGAGGGTGTTGGCGGCCAGGTCGGTGCGAACCGGAAGCAGCTGTAGGCCCATGGCCGCCCAAGCAGCCCGAAACGCGTCGGCGCTGCGCTGGTGCCGCACAAAGCGCCCCTCGATGCCGCCGTCCCGCAAGATCTCGTCCAGGCCCACTCGAAGGGCCTGAATCAACGTCGTGGCCGGGGTCGAGAAGTAGCTGCCACGGCGCTCTTCGTAGGCCCGGTGAATCGGCTGCCATTGCAGCCAATCGAGTGACATCGGTGGAGCCACGGTCATGGCCTCCCTCGCGCGCATTGCCCTCGCAGACGCAACCATCAGCGCCAGCCCAGCGGGCAGTCCAATCGCCTTTTGAGAGCTGGTCAGATACACATCGGCGCCCCACGACGCCATGTCGAAGCGCTCGCCGGCAGTCGCGCACACTCCATCGAACACGCTCAGAACCCCATGTCGCCGTGCCAGTCCCGCAAGAGTGGCGGCGTCGCAGCGCACCCCGGTCGACGTGTCCACGTGGGTCGCAAACAGCGCCTTGAAGTCGCCATTGGCCAGCTCGCGGTGCACATCGCCGTTGTCCGGGGCGTCTCCGGGCTCGGCGGTCACTTGGGTGACCGCTGCACCCCGCCGAGTCAGCATCTCGGCCATGCGGTCGCTGAAGTAGCCCGTGTTGACCACCAGCACCGCGTCGCCGGGCTCGACCACGTTGTACACCGCAACGTCCATGGCGATGGTGCCGCTGCCCGCGATGACAAAGGGCTGGCTGTCGGCATCGGCACACCACACCGTGCGCATGGCCTCGATCGAGGCACCAAAGTCCTCGATGAGTCCGGCCGACACGTGACTCGGCGGCGGACCCGAGTAGGCGGTCTGCACGGCCTCACTGACCTCGATGGGGCCTGGAATCATCAGCAGTGGTCGCATAGGTCCTCCGGGTGTTGCGCCTAATCCTTCCCCTGCTCCTTGCCTGCTTCGATCCGACCTCAACTGAGGTCCAGACTGTGCAGGCGCCAGCCGTGCCGACCTGGCAACAGCAGGCGGCGTCGTGGAAACATCCTCAAGGCCTGCCCGACTTCCCCCTGATCGACCACAATGGCCAGGACTTCACGCTGCACCGCTATGCCGATGATTGGCTGCTGGTGGGCTTCATCTTCACTCGATGCCCCATGCAGACCGCCTGCCCGCTGACCATGCAGCGCATGCGCGCGGTGCGCCGTGACAATCCCGATCTGGCCTTGCTGACCCTGACCTTCGACCCGGCCTATGACACCCCGGACCGCCTGCGCGCCTACGGCACAAAGCACGACGCGGACTGGACGCTGGCCACCGGACCCCAACTGCTGATGCGGGACACACTGCCGGCGATGTTCAACGTGCTGACCTTGCCCGATGGGCCGGCCAACTACACCCACACGGTGAAGGTGTCGCTGCTGGCTCCCGGCTTGGTCCTGCACACCGACTTCAAAGACAACGCATTCACCCCTGCCGACGTGCAACGCGAGTTAGCATCGCGCCCATGACCGCGTACTTCATCGAGTGGCTAGGCATCCTGTTGCGCTGGGCCCACGTCGTGGCTGCCATCGCCTGGATTGGGCACGCCTTTCTCTTCCACACCCTCGAAGAAGAGCTCAACGAGCCCGAAGTCGACGTCGACAAAGATGTCTTCGGCGAGCTCTGGATGGTCCACGGCGGTGGATTCTTCCGCCTGCAGAAGACCCGCGTATTGCCCGAGAAGTTCTCGGGCAGCTTGGTCTGGTTCTTCAAAGAGGCCGGGGCCACCTGGGTCAGCGGCTTCCTGCTGCTCATCGTCGTGTTCTACATGGGCGGCGGCATCTACCTCGTCGACCCGTCCGTCGCGGACATCTCGCCCTATGCCGGCATGGCCATTGGACTGGGCACCCTGGTGTTTGGCTGGGCCATCTACGACCAGATCTGGCACCAACTGGCCGGTCCCGGAAAACCCGATGCAGGAAAGGTCCTGCCCTACACCCTGACCGCAATCTTGGTCTTCGGGGTCGCCATCGGGCTGTGCTTCATCATGTCGGGCCGTGCCGCGTTCATCCACACGGGCGCCATGTTGGGCACACTGATGGCTGGCAACGTGTTCATGCGCATCATTCCGGGCTCGCGCAAGATGGTCGCCGCACTCGAAAAGGGCGAAGAGCCGGACCTGAGCTACGGCCACCTCGGCCACCAGCGCAGCGTCCACAACGGCTACTTCCACATGCCGATCATCTTCATCATGATCAGCAACCACTTCCCCGGCACCTATGGCCACGAATACAACTGGCTCGTGCTGTGCCTGTTCATCGTGCTGGGCAGCTCCATGCGGCAGATGTTCTACGACGGAGCCGCCGCTCACATCGCGGTCAAGGCGACCGTGGTGCTCTCATTCCTCGCTGTGGTTGGAATCAGCGCGCCCCGGCCCAAGGTCGCCGCCCCCGCAGTCCCCATTGCCCAGGGCGAACAGACCGTCGATCCGACCACCACCGGAGGCGTCGCCGGGCTCATCACCTTCACCGGAGCGGTGCCCGAGGCCACAGAGTTGAAGCTGTACGGGGGCTGCGAAAAGGAAGTCGACGGACCGGTCTTCGACGAGAGCGTGCTGGTCAGCGATGGCAAGCTGCGCAACACCTTTGTCTGGGTGAAAGAGGGCTGGGACGACTACGCCATTCCCGATGCGAACAGCGGCGAGGTCGAG
>CAYYHT010000238.1:0-9790 GCA_964471355.1 uncultured Enterobacteriaceae bacterium | reverse complement strand
CATCGAACTCGTTCTGGGTCCGGTTCGGGGTCGTGGTCAGGGACAACAACGCGACCTCGGCCTTCGAGCGTGGCGAGGTCACGATGACTATCGCGACGAGGGAGTAGGCCATGGCGAAGACAACTGGACAGGTGATGCGGGCGATTGCAGCGGTAGGCATTGGCCTAGGGAACACTCTCTTCACTAGCCGGAGCTTCGGCGACGTTCTTGAGGATGGTGACTACTCGCCTTGCGAAATGTTGAGGCCGAAAGGCGTCAACTGCACCAATGCGAACGGCGTCAAGGTCTTCTGGGAAGACATCCTCAGGCGAAAAACAATTGCATTAGAGGCATGCCGCACCAACAATCCGGGAAGCGCTACCGGGCTGGGGCTTTCCCAGGTCGCACAAGAGGATGAGCCTGTAGACGACCCGTGCGCAGCGTTGGAGCGGCAAGTGGAAATGGCACAGGCAAGAGTTAATCAACTGGACGTATACATTCGGATGTGTTGCTGACGTTCCGACGTCCCAGGATCCTGATTGTGGCGCTGCTCCTCCTTGGCGGCTTGGCCGTCGTGGGTCGCGGGCCATTGATGTCGTCAGGCAGTGGGGCGCCCGACGAAGCAACGATGGCAGAGCCAGCCCCCGGTGTCCGCACCGAACCTGAGGTGGGCTCGACGGTGCCATTCGGCAAGCCCTTGCCGTCTGACATCAACCTGGAACTTGAGATTGCCGTGGCGACATCGTCCGCGCCTGAGCGCCGCTACGTCTACTGCGACGTCAGCAGCATCTTTATTGAAGGTCTAATTGCCGTTGGCGAACAAGGCGTCCGGATCGGTGCCAACAGTCTGGTGAGTGAGAACCGCGTTTTGGTGCCAGTCGAAGGGTCGTCAGGCTCAACGGTGCTCCAGCAGGACGGCGTCCTCGCGCTAATGAAATGGAGCGAAGCCTCGCTTGGAGGGGCTGTGAAGTGTGATTCGATGGAGTTGCTGCCGCGCAGCGTCATTTATGGCATCGTTACTGAAATGGACGGCAGTAGGTGCTGTCCTGGTGACCGAGTCGTTACCGAAGTATTGGGTTGCGGCGCCACGGGAACTGGTGTGGTGAATGGCGAGTTCTTGATCTTTGTAGAGCCGGGGCCGTGCGTGTTGTGGGTTCGGCGCTCGCATGGAACGGCGCAAACGAACGGCCCTGGCGTGGACGTTGATCCTCGAGTGGGCTACGATCTTGAGGCCCATTTGGTCGCGCCAATGACGCCATTGTTCCGGTCCATTGGACTTGGCGCGCAGAGTGAGTGAACGCGTATGGATCACCAGATGGCTTCACAATCCGTCCAAGTTCACGGGCTGGTGTCTTCATTCACGCCCCGAAAAACCTGGGTGCGCACCTGCGGGATCACCCACCCCGTAGCGATGGAGCCTGACGGGTATTTTAGTGCAACTGTTCCGCAGGCCAAGGAGTGCGACTTTCAAGCGATACGAAAAGACGGTGCTTTGACGGCCAAGGGCCCGATTGTGACCGTCGACAGCTCCGTAGCAGAGGCCCGGTGGGTAGAGCTGAGTCTGCCTTCGCAGCGGGTGGGTGGGATCGGAGTGCAAGTCGACAAGGGCGAGGTCGGCTACATCATCACGGGGCTCGTAGTCGACGGGGCTGCCGCCACCGCCGGCTTGGGGCTGGGCCAACAAATCGTTGAAATCGACGGGTCCGCTACATCTGAACTGAACCACCAGGAGTCCAGCGAGGCCTGCGCCGGTCCGGAAGGCACGCCAACAAACATTGTTGCAGTCGACGAGGACGGGAAGGAGTTTGCTCTGACGCTCCGGCGAAAGTTCATCCCGAAAGCAGCTGAAATTCTTGCGGAGTAGCTGCGGCGGCCAGTCGGAACCGCACTGAGGAGCCGCTGCGGTGAAGCGCGGTATGGACCACCGCCTAGGCGCGCCGCGAGTCCTGGCCCTACGGCCGCTCGGGGACCTCGACCTCGAACACGGCGATGCGTACGTCCTCGCCGCCCATGGCCGGCCGGGTCCAGAACTCGGCGGTGCCCTTGAAGCCGGGTCCCTGTGGCAGCGGAATCACCCCCTGCATGTAGAAGAACTCCCGGTCGTCGAGTGAAAAGCCGACCGCTTCTCGACTTGCGATGGCCACCGCGGCCTCTTCAAAGACCACACCCTTGTTGTCGATGACCCGCATCCAGGTCCAGCCTGGCTGCTTTGGGTTGAGCCATGCCTGCAGCTCGAAGGCCCCATTCATGGGAATGAGCACGACTCCGGAGGAGCGAACGTGCCCGCTTGGCGCCGCGGCGGTCTCGAGCCATCGCTTTACTGCGGGTCCGGCGGCGTCGATGGCCGACTGGGTGTGCTGCGGACCTCCCTGTTCATAGACCTGGAGCGACAGGTCCAGTCCCTCGATCACGACCGCGGTGGCGTCATCGCCAAAGATCGGCGCCTCGAACTGTTCGTGTCCGGCGGGCACCCGGGCGATGTTCTCGGCCACGGTCCAGGGAAGCTCGGCGTCCCACGCGGTAAACCGGTAGAGCACGCGCCAAGACCCGTCGTGGAAGCCCGTGCGCGGCAGATGCCCGTCCGCACGCTGCATGGCCACAATGGCGTGGTCGTACTCGCACAGGCGCCACTCGGCATCCGCTGCCAGGTGCCCGAAGATCTGATTCCAGTTCATTGGATTGACGTCGTCGAGCACGGCCAGATCGAGCGAGAAGCTGCGTTGCTCGGTCACGTTGCCGGACAGATCGGGCTCGGCATCCGGGCTGTCATAGGCCGAGCGAGTGCTGTCCGGCATGACGGCGGGTGGCGGAGTGGCGGGCTTTGGGCAGCCCAGCAGCAAGGTCAGCAGGAGAAGGAGCAAGCGTCTAGCGAACCATCAGGCCTTGGTAGAACTCGGCACTGGTATAGCTGCCGAGCAGCTGGGGCCGGGCGGTCGAGCTGCCGTTGAATCGGAACAGGCCGCTGTCCGAGGCGCAGCTTGCCCAGTTGTGGTAGTTCCAGGTCGCGTTGCCATAGCTGGTGTTGCAGTTGGTGCTGCGGCCCCAGCCATCGAAGTTCGGCGGGTACCCGGTCCAGTCGTAGGACGAGTCACAGGCGCTGCCGGTGAGGTTGTTGCAGCTGCCTGTCACAGTTGTATTCGCCACCGAGTCGTACGCGAAGTTGGGGTAGACCATGTCTCGGGTGATGGCCCCCGATGCGTTGGTATTGAAGCGTCGAACCTCGGCCCCGCTTGCGGTCAGCAAGCTGAAGAAGTCGAGGCTCTGGTAGTAGCTGCGGTCGCTCGACCAGTCGTGCTCGGCCCATTCGCTCCAGGTGCCGCCCGTGCCGTTGCCGATCGGGGGTGGAGGCGGCGAGTAGGTGTCGTCATAGACCTCGGCCACATAGGTCCATCCGCCGCCGTCATAGCTCATGTCGCACTCGGTCTCGACGGCGTCCGAGGTGTCCCCATCGCCGTCGGGGTCGACCCAGTATTGTCCGTCGGGTGAGCCGGGGAACTCGGCCAGGATGGTGGCGCAGGTGACGCCGGCACCGTCTTGGGTGCTTCCATCACTGCAGTCGTCGGTGCAGCTCGCGTCGAGGTCGTTCTGGTCGATGCCCTCTGGAGCGCGGTCCGCGCCGTCCCCATCCTGATCGTAGTCGCTGCCGCCATCGCAGTCTTGATCGTCGCCGTCGTACCAAATCTCGTCGGCATCGGGGTTGATGGCGCCGTCGGTGTCATCGCAATCGTCGCCACAGGCCAGCCACCCATCGGAGTCGCCGTCGGTCTCGGTGCTGCCTGGGTCAACCGAACAGTCGTCGTCCAGCCCGTTGCACAGCTCGGTCGCGCCGGGGTGGATGTCGTTGTCCAAGTCGTCGCAGTCATCGGAGGTGGCCGAGAAGCCGTTGGGCTTGGTGCAGGCGTCCACGGTGATGTTGTTCTTGCCGTAGCCATCGGCGTCGTAGTCGACGTACCAAGTGGTGTTGAAGCCCTCGTCGATGCCGCCGGTGCAGTTGTTGTCGATCGCATCGCAGGTCTCGGTGGCGCCTGGCAGCACCGCGTCGTCCAGGTCATTGCAGTCGGTGTTGTCGCTGACGAACCCGGTCGGCGCGTCGCAGGCGACCAAGCTCACGTCGCTGTTTCCGTAGGTGTCGCCGTCGCCGTCGGCGTACCAGGTCGCGGCATCGCCCGCATCGGGCTCGTCGATCTGTCCGTCGCAGTCGTTGTCGAGATCGTCGCAGACCTCGCTGCCTCCGGGAGCCGCCGCTGCGCTCGCGTCGTTGCAGTCGTCGGCATTGCCCACAAATCCAGTCGGCGCCTCGCACGCCACCGAGGTCTCGGCGACGGAGCCGAATCCGTCGCTGTCGGCGTCGACAAACCAGGTGCTGCTGTTGGCAGCGCCGGCTTCATCGACCGCACCGTCGCAGTCGTTGTCCACCGAATCGCACGACTCGACCCCGGCGGGGTTGATGGCGGCGAGGTCGTCGTTGCAGTCCTGGCAGGCGGGAAACCCGTCTCCATCGGCGTCGGCGAAGCCCACTGACCCATCGCAGTTGTAGTCATTGGGGTCTGCGCAGTCCGCCTCGACGGCGTCGGGATGGAAGTCGGCGTCGCCGTCATTGCAGTCTGTGGAGTCAGAGACGTAGCCCGCGACGTCATCGCAGCTGGCAATCGTCTGGGCTGGATTGCCAAATCCGTCGCCATCGGAGTCGAGGAAGAAGGTGGTGCCGTCAGTCGCGCTGTCATCGATCGTGCCGTCACAGTCATCGTCGATCCCGTTGCAGCTCTCGGCGACACCGGGATTGACGTTGGCATCAGTGTCGTTGCAGTCGTCGAGGGTGGTGAAGCCGTCGTCGTCAGCGTCCTCGGCTTCGGGGGCGTCGCCACCCCGGCAGGCGAACAGGGCAAGCAGCATCAATGGCGTGTATTTGAACATGGGTCACTCCGCAGGCGCATCGTAGACCGGAGCAGGCGGTGTTGGCGAGGCGCTGTCGGAACCGACGTTGCACCGGCATGTCGGACCCGCCAGCGTTCCGCTGTAAGATCCGCCGGCCCCCGTCGTTGAGGATTCGATGAGCGAAGACAAAGTGTCCCCCCAGGCGGCCGAGCCCGCAGCCACCACATCACCGCCGCCGGCCAAGAGTCCGCCTGAGACGCCGGCTGCGCCGCCATGGCTGCCGATCCTCATTCCGCTGCTGCCGGTTGCTGGATTCGGCAGCATCGTCATCTTGTGCTGGGGACTGTGCTTTGGCTTTCCGTGCATGGGCATGGCGGCTCGCTACGGCCTGTGGATCGACCGCTGCCCGGCCGATGACCTGCGTCTGGGCAGTGAAGTGCAGGCCTATGGATTGATTCGCGAAGGCAAGGGGACCGTCAACCTGCGGGCCTATGCGCGCTACCTCGAGGGCGATGGCGGGCAAGCGCACCCAGTCGAGGGCAACCTGAGGCGAGGCTTCAGTGCGTCCTTTGTGCTGCTCGATGGCGAAGACAAGCCCGTCGATGGGCTGATTGTGGAGTCCGAAGGCCGCAGCGGCTCCTGGCACAACTACACGGTCGAGCTGCCCGATGTGCCCGATGACGACTACATCGTGCGGGCAACGGTGAAGGCTCCATTCGAGACGGTGTCGGTGGACGTTCCATTGGCGCTCTATGCCCCTGCACTGGCCCATGTGGCGACGGATCGGCCCCTGTACAAGCCGGGTCAGGACGTCAAGATTCGCAGTGTGTTGCTGCGGCGCACGGACCTGTCTCCGATCGACGGCCGACCGGGACGTTGGCGCATTCGCGCCCCCAATGGCGACGAGATGATGGTCGAAAAGGACCGGGCCGGAGGCTTTGGCATCGCCGACACCGAGTTCCCCCTCGACGACCGCGCTCCACACGGCACATGGAAGGCCATCTGGGAGAGCGGCAGTGCTCGTGACGAGGTGAACTTCGATGTGCGCCCGTTCAAGCTGCCGCGCTTTACGGTTGAGCTCGAGCCATCGCTTAGGTGGTTCGGACACGGAGACGACATCGTCGTCGATGGCACGGCTCGCTACAGCTCAGGTGCGCCGGTCGCCGATGCGTCTGTACAGGTGCGTGTGGGCAAGACCGAAGGACGCTGGCCGCCCCCGTTGGCTTGGGAAGAGACCATCGAGGTCCAGACGGACGCCCACGGGCGCTTCGAGGTCGACATGGGCAAGGTGCCCTCGGATCTGATCGAGCTGGCCAAGCTGAGCATGAGTGCAAAAGTCACCGAGGCCGCGGGCGAAGTCGCCACGGGTGCGGTCACGCTGGTGCTGTCCGAGGACGACCTGATGGTCGATGCGGTCACCGAGCTGGGCGATGGCCTGGTCGGAGGCTTCAACAACCGCGCCTATTTGCGGGTGCTGACGCCGGACGGAAAGGCCGTTCGCAACGCGGATGTCGTCATCGAAAACCCCTGGGACCCCACGCAAAAGAAGCGCGAGGCCAAGAGCGATGCAGACGGCGTGCTGGCCATTCAGCTCGACCCCGGAGAACCGGTCACGGTCCGCATTCCCGGGGTGCCCAGTCGCTATCGTGCGCTGGTCCCCGACCCGCCCTACATCTCGAGCGCGCAACAGATGGGCGCCAGCCGCAGCTTGAGCATGGACGAGCGACGCGCATTCGACCGCGCCGTGCCCGCCGTCGCCCTGTGTGGGGACTTTGCCCCCGGCGGACGCAATGTCAGCCTGGGGCTGCGTGTCTCTGCCGCTGGCGTGGTTCAGTCCGCCATCTCTGGAGACGACCAGCTGTCCCGCTGCGTGGTTGCCGCGACCAAGGCCGTTCGCCTGCCTGCCGGACCGGTCTCGACCTACACCATCACCTGGTACGTGACAGACAGCCAGCGGCCGAGCGTGAGCGCCAGCTTGACCGCCGCCCATGGCTCCGCACCCAGTGTGGTCATGAACGATGCGGCGCTGCGAGCCAGGCGCTGCGTGAAGCTGGAGCGAGGCAGCTCGGGAGCCACGCTCTTCAAGTCGCACTGGCGAGTCAACGTGGGCAGCACAGCCATCGACTGGGGCCTGTACCAGACCCCCGGGCGCACAGGCCTCAATCCCACCGAGCTTGGCTGCATCAAGAGCGCTCTGCAGAGTGCGGCGCTGGTCGAGCCCGCCAAGGTGCCCGCACTGGGCGTGGGCAGCTTCTCGCTGTCGGTGCCGCGAGGCCAGAGTCTAGGGGGAGCGAGTGCTTCGAGCCGGACCGGCTACGAGCTCGGCGTCGCCGCCACCGTCGATGGACAGCTCATCGGCAAGACCCGGCACATTCTGAATGTGGGCGCCATTCCGCAGCTGCGCATGCGTGCCACTCCCTCCCTCGCCAAGCCCGGTGACGAAATCGTCGTCGAGCTGCTGCGAGGGCCGGGCTACCGCGGAGAGATCCCCGAAGAACTCTATTTCTACGAGGGCACCCGGGAGGTCGCCGAGGTCGAGGTCGACCAGAAGAAGCGCACGGCGACGTTCACGATTCCCGACGATGTCGAAGGCTTTGTGCGGTCTGAATACAACGGCGCCCGCACCATCATCTTCGTCGAGCCAACCGACCGCCTGAGCGTCGGCATGAGCACCGACAAGCCAGCCTATTCGCCGGGTGAGACCGCAAAGCTGACCGTCACCACCAAGCTGGGTGAGGCGCCCACCGAGGCCGCTGTCAGCCTGTCGGGAGTCGACAGCACACTGGGGCAGCTGGTCACCCTGCTGGGTCCCGATGACTTCGGACGCGTCACGGTGCGTGCCGAGGCCGACAAGCCCGCTTTCTCGAGCTTCGATCCCCGTGCACTAGCTCTGGGCCAGATTCGCGGTGAGAACGCCGCCAAGGCCGCGGTGCTTCGCATCACCAACCTGCCTGCTGACTACGCGGGTGATGCCGGCGTGAGCGGCAATGCGGTCACCATGGACAACGATGTCGAAGTGCTGACCATGGGCTTCTACCGAGCCCTCGAGCACCTCACCAAGCGCGTCGGCAAGTGGGAGAAGGAAGCGCCCGAGGGGGACACGATGTCGCCCGAGTTGATGGTGTCGCTGTGGAACGAGGCGCTGGCCGACGGAATGGCCGGCGAGCACAAGCCAGTGGACGCATTCGGTCGCGAGTTGACCGTCGACCTGCTGCCCCAGGACCTGTTGGTGCAGCTCAACCCCAGAAACGTCGTGCGCGATGGTGTGCGGCTGTCCGAGGACGTTGTCGACTGGCAACGCTACGTCAATGAGGAGGTGTCTCGATGAGTACCGTGAACCGCAGCGGCGCGCGTCGTCCCGTCCTCATCGTCGTCATGGCCCTGCTGGGCATGCACTGTGGAGGCGACGCCGACGAGGCGGCCTCACTGGACGAGATTCCGGACCGCTTCACCAAGCTCCTCATCGAAGAGCCATCGCCGGTGATGGCCGAGGAAGCCGAAGGCGAGATGGACGACTGGGGCGGTGCTCCAGAAGAGAAGATGATGGCCCAGGGCCTCGCTGCGGCGCCCAAGAAGCGCAAGCGCAAAGAGGACCGCCAGGCAGCCCCGCCTCCTCCTGCAGATGTGGACGGTGCGGCGGTGGCTGAGGAGGGCGAGCGGGTTCGCGAATGGTTCCCGGAGTCCTTTCTGTGGCAGCCACTGGTCCAGACGGGCCCCCAGGGCAGCGCCACCCTCGATGTGCGGGTGCCAGACCAGCTGACCACGTGGCGCGTGCTGGCGTTGGCCCACACCCGCGAAGGCCAGCAGAGCGGTGCGGTGCACACCTTCGACAGCCGCATGGATGTCTACGTGGACCCTGTGGTGCCCGGCTGGCTCTATGCGGGTGATGTGATCGATCTGCCGGTGCAGGTGGTCAACACCACCAGTGCGTCCATCGACGCCAACCTCGATGTCACCGCCAGTGGCGTGCTGACGGGCGGACTGGCCACCTCGGTCGCCCTTGGCAGCAACGGGTCGGATGTCGCCATGGTCCCGCTGGTGGCTGACGGAGCGGGCAATGCATACGTCAAAGCGACCCTGCCCGGCTCCGATGCAGCCGAGCGCAAGATCACCGTGGGACCGACTGGACGACCGGTATCCACTCGTCGAGGCGGGACGTTGTCTGGGCCACGGGCGTTCTCGATGAAGTCGCCGCCCGACGTAGACCCACGCACCGAAGAGCTCACGGTGCACGTCTTTCCAGGTCCGCTCGCGGTGCTGCAGGCCGAGGTGGACCGTGTGGGTTCTGGGGCCGAGACCCCGTGGTCGGCGGCCTATAGCTTTGCGCTGGCGAACAGCCTGACATCGCTATCGGCACGGGCTGGGGCGGACTATGACCCCAAGGCTGTGCGGCGACTCAAGCTGCTGGGCTGGCAACGGGTGATTCGCCATGCGCGCGCCCCCAACGCGGGAGCAGCAGCCGATTTGCTGGCAGCCATGCGCGGCGTTCAAGACCACGAGCTGGCCGAGGAGCTCGAGGCCCGCTTGGTGCGCACCGTGGTTCAAGGACAGCGCGGCGGCGGGGATTGGGGCCGGCAAGGCGGCGGTTCGATGCAGATGATCATCGCCCAGACTGCGTTTGCCGCCCGCGTGCTGCCTGACGACCAAGAGGGTCCGCGGCTGCGTGCTGCGGGCGCCATCGAGCGGTACCAGCGCGACATCGAAGACCCGTACACCGCCGCGATCGTGCTGGCCTCGGGTCTGGCGTCCGGCGGCCTGCAGACACGCTTGGCCAAGTTGGTCGACGATGCGGTCTATACCCGGGACGACGGGTCCCACGGCATCCACGTGCCGTCTGGAGTCCGAAACCCTTGGTCCAAGAGTCCAAGCTCGGCTGAGATGCTTGCTTGGGTGTCCCTGGCGCGACCTGAAGCGTCGTACCGGGGGGACTTGGTGG
>CAYYHT010000237.1:0-9806 GCA_964471355.1 uncultured Enterobacteriaceae bacterium | reverse complement strand
CACCAGTAGACGCGCCGGATGGAACCATTGCGCTGCCCATGACACCGGAATCGATGAACCCTTCGATCTCGAAGCGTTCCGCGTAGACCGACCCTACCTGCGCCTTTTTCTTCGACGAAGCCACGGAGCTACTCTACTCGGTTCCGCCGGTGTGGGTCACAACGATGCTGGCCTCGGGCACCTCATCGCCTGTCGTACCCCCCGCAATCAGCACGCGAGAGCCCTCAACGCCACGGCTGACCAGCCAGTCCTTGGCGGCCTTTGCCCGTTTCGCTCCAAGGGCGCGTTGCTCCTCTTCGGCACCCGCGACATCGGCGTAGCCGGTCAGTGTCACCGCCAGAACTTCAGCGTCCAGCAGGACGCCGGCAAGATCATCGAGCACGCGGTGCGAACCGTCATCAAGCTCGCTGCCGTTGACGGCAAATGTGATGGACTCGGACAGTGCAATGCCCTGCTCATTGCTGATGGCCCGGCTGTCGGGAAGCACGATGCTCTCGTTGACCACTTCACCTGCGCGAATGCGGACAATCAGCTCAGTCGTACCGAAGCCGGGAGCGCGGATGTGCTTTCGATAGGGACCGGAGTTCAGCTCGAGCAACCCAGAGATGGGTTCGAACTGCCCGCCGTCCGACGCGACCATCGCGCCGTGGATCTCGCGGCCGTGGCCACCGATGACAGAAAGGCTCAGCTGCCCCTTTGGATCGGCCAGATCGAGCGACGCGATGCGCTCATAAGACTCGCCTTCGACGATGAGCACAGTGGCCTCGTAGGGCTTGTAGCCATCGGCCACGACACTCATGGTGTAGCTGCCCGGGTCGAGCACAACGCGGTAGTCGCCGCCGCCCCAGCGTGGGGTGATGCCGGCTCCGGTCACGGTGATCTTGGCCGAGGTGATGGCCTTTCCGTCGGCACCATTGACGCGCAAGTGTGCCTCGGTAGCGAATTCCGGGCAGCCATCACTGTCCTCGAAGCCGTCCACATCTTCGGGCGTCAGGGTGCACGCGTCGAAGTCGTCGATGATGGTGTCCCCATCGTTGTCCACGTCAGGACAGCCGTCATCGTCTTCGAACAGGTCGCGGTCTTCGGCCTCGAAGGGGCACTCATCGATGCGGTCCATGATGCCGTCCAAGTCGGCGTCGCTCTCGCGTGGCGGCTCAAAGCCCACCGACAGGGTGACTCGAGCCCGGGAGGCTCCCACGGCGCGCGTCAATCCACGGCCAATGCCGCCACGGAACACCAAGTTCTCGTTCGCGCGGTACCAACCACCGACCAGGTACTCGACCGGGGCGCCACTGGGTGCGCCCAGCTGGAACTTCTGGCTTGCATAGCCGGCCATGTCGAAGGACACACCCAGCTCGTTCGAGAACAGGTAGCCCGTGCCGACCCGCGCAAATGGGCGAGCAGCCCACTGAGTGTTGCGCTCGCCGTCGAAGGCCGTGACCCGGCTGCCGACGTTGCCCGCGACAAATGCATTGCCGAGTCGCCGATCGACAATGGCCTGAAGCTCGACGTTGGGTCCGTTCTCGCCAAGCGCGGCATCGACGGTGTTCGTAGGCACATTGCCGCGAACGCCAAACGCCAGGCCTGTGCCCCATTTGCCGCGGTCGAGTGCATTGCCCTTGATATCGATCGCGACGTCGCCCAGTCCAGCGCCACCCGCGCTGGTGTCGCTGAGCGCGGCGAGCGTGAACGGCACGTCCACACCGACACGAACGCGGCCGAAGCTAAAGCCGAGCACCGCGTTGGCCTGCAGCACATCGGTCAGTACACCGACGACCTCGCCATCGCTGTAGGTGTACTGCAGAGGGTCGTTCATGTAATTCACGACCACCCGACCCATCGCATAGGAGCCAGGGGCCCAGCTGGAGTCGTCTGCCCACATGGTCAGGCGAGCGTCGACCGGCGTGCGGTACAGCTGAGCATTCAAATCGGGGGTTTCAACGGTCTGCGCCGAGGCGCCGAGGACCATGGCAAGAAGCACCATCATCGGCGTGTCCTCCTGCGGAGCGTGAGCATGGCAAGCAATCCGAGCCACATCGTGCCCGGCCCGCCTGTTCCCGTGTCGCATCCCGCACTCGCACCCGTAAAGGCACCTTCGCGGACCACCGGCAAGTCATCGCTTCCGTCGAGCGGGTCGGTGCCATTGATGACCTCGATGCCGTCGCCGATGCCGCCCTCGTCTGTGTCGAGCACCTTGGGGTCTGTGCCGTGCACGAAGACCTCGTCGCCGTCGAGCAGCTGATCCGAATCGGTATCGGGGTCCATCGGCTCGGTGCGGTACTCAAAGATCTCGGCCTTGTCGGTGATGCCGTCGAAGTCCGAGTCAGCCCGGGTGGGGTCGGTGCCGTACAGCGCCAGCTCTGCGGGATCGGACAGTCCGTCGTCATCTGTGTCGCGGCTGGCCGGATCGGTGAACAGCTCGTTCACCTCGAGACCATCGCCGAGACCGTCACCGTCGGTGTCGGGGTTGCGTGGGTCTGAACCGTTGGCAATCTCGGCGCCATCATTGAGGCCATCGTCATCGCCGTCGGGGTTGGCCGGGTCGGTGAAGGTGACGAAGATCTCGACACCGTCGTCGAGGCCGTCGGCATCGCTGTCCGAGTCGGTCGGGTCGGTGCCATGCAGGATGATCTCTTCTTGGTCCGTGAGCCCATCGCCATCGGTGTCGGTCGTGTCGGCGACATCGTCGCTCGGGTCAATCGGGTCAGTGTCTTCGGCGATGACCTCGATGCCGTCGAGCACTCCGCCCCCGTCTGTGTCGGCGATAATCGGGCTGGTGCCGTGGATGTGCACCTCTTCGTAGTCGCTCAGGCCGTCGCCATCGGTGTCCCAGACGGCGGGCAGTGTGCCGTAGACTTCGGCTTCTTCGCCATCGACCAGGCCGTCGCCGTCGCTGTCGCGGTTGAGCGGATCGGAGCCATAGGGTCCGAACTCGTCGCCATCGATCAGTCCATCGCTGTCGCTGTCGGCACGGGTCGGGCTGGTGCCAATCGTCTCGGCTTCGTCGACATCGGTGAGGCCATCGAAGTCCGTGTCATCGCGGAAGGGATTGGTGCCCCAGATGACGACCTCTTCGTAGTCGTCGAGTCCGTCACCATCGGTGTCGACGGAGTTGATGTTGGTGCCGAGCATGACTTCCTGTTCGTCGGACAGCCCATCGGCGTCGCGGTCCGATGCGTCCACCACATCGTCGCTGGGATCGGTGGGGTCGGTGTCGAGGATGAGCAGCTCCATGCCGTCTGTCTGGCCACCGCCGTCGGTGTCGATTGACGTCGGATCGGTGCGGTCCTCGTTCACCTCGCGTCCGTCGATGACCGCGTCGTTGTCGGTGTCATCGCGAATCGGGTCCGTGAAGGTATCTTCGAGCTCGACCCGGTCATCCAACCCGTCGGCGTCGGTATCGACCACCACTGGATTGGTGCTGTAGATCCAGGCCTCTTCGGCGTCCGACAGCCCATCGCCATCGTCATCGATGGTCAGGGGGTCGCTGAAGAATAGCTTCACTTCAACCCCATCGGACAGCCCGTCGCCATCGGTGTCAAAGCGAGTTGCGTCCGTGTGTTCGAGCACGATCTCGCGGCCGTCTTCAAGGCCATCGCGGTCGGTGTCGTCGCGGCGGGGGTCGGTGCCGTAGCGCAGCACCTCGACGCCATCGGAGAGCCCGTCACCATCGGTGTCCGCGGCGCCCGCATCGGTGCCATAGACCTCGTTTTCTTGATGGTCGGTCAGGCCGTCGCCGTCCGTGTCGGTGGCGTCGGCAATGTCGTCAGAGCCCACAGAAGGATCGGTGGCGTCGGCCAACACCTCGACGCCATCGGGGGTACCGCCGCCATCGGAATCGGCCAGCAGTGCATCGGTGCCATGGATATCGAGCTCGTCGCCATCGGAGAGCCCGTCCTGGTCGCTATCGGAGCGCAGCGGGTCGGTGAAGTGAATGTCGAATTCCTCGGCGTCGGTCAGGCCATCGCCATCACTGTCTGCGAGGAGGGCGCTCGTCCCGAGCAGGACGGCTTCGATCTGGTCGTCAAGGCCATCGCCATCGGTGTCGGCCAGCGTCGGGTCGGTGCCATAGATGACGATTTCTTCGGCGTCCGTCAGTCCGTCACCGTCGCTGTCGTCCGACAGCGGGTCACTGCCAGCGGTGAGCTCGTCTCCGTCCAAGACGCCGTCTCGGTCCGTGTCGGCGACCGTTGGGCCGGTGCCAGCGGCAAGCTCGTCGCCGTCGTCGACGCCATCGTTGTCGGTGTCGGCGACGTTGGGATCGGTTCCGAGTGCCGCTTCTTCGGCATCATCGAGCCCGTCGCCGTCTGTGTCGGGGTGCACGACGATGTCGTCGGAGCTGTCTGCGGGGTCGGTGCCGTCTTCGTTGAGCTCGACGCCGTCGCCGGCACCACCGCCGTCGGTGTCCCACAACAGCGGATCGGTGCCGGAGAATCCAACCTCTTCGCCGTCGGACAGGCCATCGCCGTCACTGTCGGCCCAAAGGGGGAGCGTGTGGGAAATCCACAGCTCGCGACTGTCAGACAGCCCGTCGCCGTCTGTGTCTTGCGCAAGCGCGCTGGTTCCGAGCGCGCGCACTTCGAGGCCGTCGGGCAGGCCGTCGCCATCGGTGTCTGCCGAACGCGGGTCGGTGGCCAGGACCATGACCTCTTCGCCGTCGTCGATGCCGTCGCCGTCAGTGTCGGCACGGTCTGGCGCCGTCGCCAAGACATTGAATTCTTCGCCGTCGCTCAGGCCGTCATCATCGGTGTCCGCATTCGTGGGATCGGTGCCGTGCAGTGCGACTTCGGCGAAGTCCGTGAGGCCGTCGCCATCGGTATCGGTGCTCAATGGCGAGATCAGCAGCAGAAGCTCCTCTGCCAGAGACAACCCATCAAAGTCCAGGTCTGCACTCGGCGAGCCGTCGTCGGTGTCGTCGTCGGGGTCGGTGCCGTTGACCAACGCTTCGACGCCATCGGTCACGCCGCCGCCATCGCTGTCTCGAATCAGCAGGTCGCTGTCACCCGAGAGCTCTGCGAGGTCTTGCAGCCCATCGCCGTCGCTATCGCTGGCCAAAGGATTGCTGCCATCGGCAAGCTCGAGGTCGTCAAAGTAGCCGTCTTCGTCGGTGTCATTGGACTGCGGGTCGGTTCCGAGCGCGCGCAGCTCGAGCCCATCGTCCAGGCCATCGCCATCGCTGTCGGCCACCAGCGGATCAGTGCCGTGGGTGTACAGCTCTTCGCCGTCAAGCAGGCCGTCGCCGTCGCTATCGGCAGAGACAGGATTCCAGCCTCGGGCCAGCTCGGTCGCGTCGTCGACACCGTCTCCGTCGCTGTCTGCGACGCGAGGGTTGGTGTGACGTGTGTGTTGTTCCTCGCCATCGACGATGCCGTCACCATCGCTGTCTGCAACGTTGGGGTCGGTTCCGTAGAGCAGCAGTTCGGCCACATCGTCGAGACCATCGCTGTCGCTGTCGGTCGGTGTGAAGCTGTCGTCCCCTGACGCGTCGGGATCGGTGCTGGCCACCTTGACTTCAATGCCATCTGCAACACCGCCGCCGTCGCTGTCGACGTCGTCGGGATCGAGGCCCAGGGAAGCCTCAAGCCCATCGCTGAGACCGTCGCCATCTGTGTCTGCGCGCAGCGGATCGCTCGAACCAAGCTCGGCGCCATCTGCGATGCCATCACCATCGGTGTCGGGCACCATGGGGCGGGAGCCGTACATGGACACCTCATCGCCGTCTTCGATGCCGTCCACGTCGCTGTCTTTCAGCATCGGGTCGGTGCCGTAGACAAGGACCTCGAGCCCATCGACAAGTCCGTCTGCATCGGAATCAGCGACTGTGGGATCGGTCACAGCACCGGTGACTTCGTCGCCGTCGCTCAGGCCGTCGTCATCGGAGTCTGCATCGCGCGGACTGGTGCTGTGGGTATTGACCTCGGCGCCGTCAAGCAGGCCGTCGCCATCAGTATCTGCGACAGACGGATCTGTGCCGTAGGTCGAGACCTCATCGGCATCATCGAGTCCGTCTGCATCGGTGTCCGCAGCGTAGGCCGTACTGGACATCGCCAGGACAATCAACAACAAGCGCAAGAAGGGCCTCCGAACGGCATGGAAGGCCGGCATCCTACCCTAGAGAACGCCGGTCCGAAAGCTCTCAGGCCGGCGGCAGCACAGGTTTGTCAGACAGATAGATCAGCGCGTCGTTCTGGGCGATCGAGGCCGAGTCTGGAGGGTTGATGTGATCGGTTTGCTCGCCATATTTCCGAAAACCAACCAGAAGAACACTCGCATCGGCGCGCAACTGGGTGGCGATATCTGAAAATGAGCTCGCTCCGAGCCCTTCTGGAACCTTTCCGATGAACAGGCTCGGCTGGTCCGGAGCCGCGATGCCACTCATCACATGTGCCGTTCCTGGCTGACTGATCGCATGAGCGAGCACTGAGAAGCCCAAGCGAGTGGTCTCGATCACCTCATCGGCGCCGGCGGCACGCGCGTGGTCCACGTTCTCTTCCTCCAGAATCTCGGCAACGATGTACAGACGGTTCGCCCGCTTGTGCGGCGGAGCATTCTTGTCCATGAATCGCCGAACGGTGAACACGGTCATGATCGTCGTCGCATCGGCGATCTGAGGCTTGTCGGATCGGTGGCCGACCACGATGATTGCCGCGGCGTACTGAACCCGTACCTTGTCCATCTCGGATTCCTTGGTGGGGTCGCCACTCACCCATCGGAATTGCGGTGGCAGGTCCCCAGGTCGCTCGCCTTCAGCCAAAATGGTCACGCCAGACACGTCGAAGTTGATCTCGGCGATCAGCGCATCGAGCAGCATGCGGGAGCCGCCGTCGTAGCCGCAGATGACGATGTGGTTCAGTTCATTGCTCATACGGAACTGCTCCTGGCGAATCGAAAGAACCGCCCTCAGCAAGGTGTTGCCTACAATACCGGCGAATGTGGCCAACGTGAACATGCCCAGCAACATCACCGCTGCTGCCACGACTCGACCCAAGGTGGTGACCGGTGCGATGTCGCCAAATCCGACCGTGGTCAGTGTGACGATGGCCCACCACATGCCATCACCAAGGGTCGAAATGCCCTCGTTGTCATGGCGCTCGACTTGCCAAAAGATGAACCCACCGAGCGTCGTGACCACGCCGACGAACGACACGGCGAAAGAGTACAGCAGCGCGTTGTCCTGAAATGCCCGCTGCACGGACAAAAAGGGCGAACTGTATCGAAAGAAGCGGCTGGTGCGCAGAAGTCGCAGCAGCCGCAGTGCGCGCAGTCCGCGAAGCGCTGGCACCACAGCTGCGACGGTGATGATGTCGATCATGGTCAGAGGCTGCAGGCAATAGCCAATGCGACCGCGGATCTGTACCTGAAGCCGATTCGACGGATGCAGATTGAAGAACTGGAGTGCGGGCGGCCGAAACAGCGCGACCCGAAGACCGATCTCGATACCAAAGATGATGAGCACCGCGAAGTCGGCCCAGTCGAGGGCCCACAACGCTCGGGCATAGACCGCCCTCGTTTGCTCGGGCAGGGCAACGGTGAGGTCCGTGGGGTCAAGCTGCGCGTCGAGCCAGCCCTCGACAAACACAAAGGTGATGGACAACACGATGAGGAACCAGACGACCCCATCCACGATTCGATAGGAGGGGGTGCCGGGGCGATGGAACGCTTCGTACAGACGGTCGATCATGGGCCGGCAGAGGATACGCCATGAACCGCAACATGTGGCTGGCCGGGGCAGCATTGGCACTGCTTGGCACAGTGGCCATCGCCCAACTCTTCGGTTCCAAATCGGGATCGTCTGACTGGCCTGACCTCGCGGTCGTCCACGCCACTCCAGATCCTGCAGACGCCGCTGTGGTGCGCGATTCGCCCGAAGCCATTCCGCCAGACCCAGCGGCGGCCGAGCCCCCCTCAACGAGCGGGTCGACCGCATCGAATGCCGGGACAGAACCCACGCACCAAGAAATACGCGACCGGGTGCTGGCCCCCAGCGACATGGAGCGCAGGGACAGGGCCCGCGAGCAACACCATGAGCGCATTGCAGAGGGCGCTCGGGTGCGCTTTCTCGCCTTTGCCGACAAGGTCGGCCTCGATGCCGAGCTGCGCGAACAGGCCGCAGACAAGCTTGTCGACCACTTGCACAACAGCCACGCCACACGCGAAGCGGTCCGCACCGGCGAGCTGGACCGAGAAGAGGCCAAGGTCGAGCTAGCTATTGCAAAAGAGCAACTCAAACAGGACATGGTCGCCATCCTGGGAGAGGATGGCTACGAGGCCATGAGGCAGTCCGTACCAGGCAAGTGGTAGGGAGTCAGTCCCGTCGACGGCGCGTAATCAGCAAGAACGGCAGCCCAAATGCCAGCAATCCGGCGGGGGCAAGTGGTGATGCGCTGTTGCAGCCACCTGCCGCGTCGAGGCCTGTGTCGTACAGGTCCTGCTGTGAGTAGTCGTCTTCGAGGTAGTCGTCGCCGCTGATGTCAAACGCCTGCCCTTGGGCGTTGAGCGCGACCGGCGAGTTGCTGCAGACCTTGTGGTTGAAGTCGTTGGGACTGACCACGAGGCTGGTGAAGGCGAGATGAATCTCGTTCTCGTTGTTGCCGTCTTTCTGGGCATAGACAGCGACGTAGTTCTCGTTGAAGCCCTGGTCGCAGGCGTTGTCACCCTCGAAGCGGTGCAGGTCCCAGTGGCGCCAACCTGTGGCGTCTCCCCAGCTGAAGTCCGGGGCCGACGACAAGAAGAACTCCTGGCCGTCGACGCTGGTCGCCTCGCCAATGCCCGAACCAAGCTCGGTCGAGCCACTCATGTTCTTGCCACCCAAGAACGCTTGGAACGGGTAGCGAGTGCCGTCGATGCAGGTCACTGCCGGGTTGCCGACGCGGTCGGGGGTCCAGGCATTGCTGCCAGGCAGCAGCACGGGGCTGGGCACCAGCGTGAACGAGCCCGTTGGACTGCCGAAGCGCTTGGCCAAGTACATGTTGGGAAGCTGGGCCACCCACAGGTACCAATCCGAGTCGACCTTGACGGCCGACGGGAAGCCAAAGCCACTGACGTTGAGCACCGGAACCAGGGTGAAGGAGTGGTTGGTGTCCACGCCAGTCATGCTGGTGATGGTGATGACACCGACGCCGGTCTGCGGGGAACAACCCCAGCTGCGACCGCAGGATGCCGGAAGGCCTTTGTCCTGGTTGGCCTTGAAGAACATGTACCAAGTGCTGCCGTCTTTGACGATCTTGGGGTGCGTGACCTTGCACTCGTAGTACGTGCCTCGAACCGGGACAATGACCGGGTCGGAACCCACCACAGCCCAACCGGTATTCAGGCTGGTCGACTGCGCCTGACCAATGGCCCAGACAGCACCGCAGGCACTGAAGTCACCGCCCATGCCCGCGACATAGCTGTCAGTCAGCTTGGTCTCGAAGAACATGTTCCAGCTGCCACCGTCGTACGTCAGGGTCGGGGCCCCAACGCCATTGGCGTAATACTCACTGTCATCTGGGCTGAGCAGCGGTCCAGTAGTAGAGAAGGTGCCGGCCAACGAAATCGTGGGCAGCAACACCGCCCCAAACAAAAGAGCAGCGCGTTTCATAGTGATGTCGACCTCAAGAGATCCTGCGCAGCCTGGGAGACCCGCGGGAACCGAACTCGCTCAGTATACAAGCGCGTCAGGGAGTTGCCAACGCCCGGACCGATTCGGTCTTCACCTGACCAATGCGCTCACGGGCATCATCAGCGTACGGACCGACAAGCGCAGCCTCGGCGATTCGGCGTGCTGTTGGCTCGGGCATCTCGTCGAGCGAAGCCAACGCGAGAAT
>CAYYHT010000236.1:0-9817 GCA_964471355.1 uncultured Enterobacteriaceae bacterium | reverse complement strand
GCACGGTGTTGATGTCGAAGCCAGGACGACCTGCGGCCTCGCCGAACTCGTCGTAGAGCGCCCGGCGACCGGCATCAGAGAGCACCGCATAAGCGGCCTCGACATCCTGCAGTCGTCGCTGGGAATCAGGGGTCCCCTTGCGCTCGAGTCGGTCTTTGACCCTGCGGTATGCGGCGTCGAGCCCACGAGCTTTGACCTGTGGCGAGACGTCGAGCAGGTCGTAGTAGCGGTTGTTTGCGCGCGGCATCAGCCCTCCCGGCCCGTGAGTCTACACCGGTGCTACCGTACGGCCATGACGCAGCACATGGTCCTGTTGGTAGCGATGTCGATCGCGTGTGGTGGCAAGAGCCCCCCGGCGCCCGAGCCCGAGGCGGCAGCAGCCGTGGCACCGGCCGAACCCGATGCCCACAAACCCGAGGCCGAGATGACAGAACTGACGGGAACCGCCATGAACGCCAAGATGGGCGCTGTACTGGTCAACAAGGCCGGCGACCACTGGATCGATCTCGATGCGTGGCCCGACGAGGTGCTGAACAAGACGGTCAAGGTGACCGGCACCTGGGTCACCCGAGGCGATGTGCCGGTCGTCGCCGAGTACGTTCCGGGCCAGCCCGTGAGTGCCGGGGTTCCTGTTC
The DNA here is from genome assembly GCA_964471355.1 of uncultured Enterobacteriaceae bacterium. Taxonomy (GTDB): domain Bacteria; phylum Myxococcota_A; class UBA796; order UBA796; genus CAYYHT01. The sequence continues at coordinate 9,182 of CAYYHT010000236.1, read as the reverse complement.
CCGCCGGGGCAGACATCGAGGCCGCCAGCAAACGCCAAGTGCTCGCGAACGTGCAGTGGGAGCTGGTGCCCTAGAGTCGACGGCTGTTTCTTGGTAGAGTGACGGCCTAAAACTTTGGAGCCCCCATGAGAATGCTCACTTCCCTTGCCTTGCTCTGCTTGGCCCCCACCGCGATGGCTGTTCCCCTTGAGTTCTCCCACCAGGGACGCTTGATGGACGACACCGGAGCCCCGCTGGACGGGACCGAAGATGTGACCTTCCGCATCTATGACGTCGACACTGGCGGCACCGCGGTCTGGACCGAAGTCCACACCGGCCTGCCCTTTGACTCGGGCTATTACGCGGCCCAGCTCGGCTCGACCACGACGCTGGACATGGCCGACTTCGACGGCAACACCATGTACATGAGCGTGCAGGTCGGCACTTCGCCCGAGACCAGCCGCATCGCGATGATCAGCGTGCCCTATGCGTTGCGCGCCGGGAACGTCCAGGACGGTGCCGTCATCAATGCCAGCGAGATTCAGATCGGCGGCGTCACGGTACTGGACAGCACTGGGTACACGGGCGGCGGCATTACCGACAACGACACCCTCGCGGGTCTGGGCTGCGCCGCGGGCCAGATGGCCGAGTTCGACGGAGCCGCCTGGGCCTGCGTCAACCATGTCCACGACGCTGGCGAGATCACCACCGGCATCATGGACCGGGCCCGTCTGCCCGTCGGCACCGGCAGCACCGACGTAGCCGCGGGCAATCACAGCCACTCTGCATTCGCCACCGGAATCAGCATCGGCGATACCGGCGGCACCTGCGACAGCGGAGCGGCGGGCTCCATTCGCTGGGATGGCACCATCTTCGAAGCGTGCGACGGCAGCGGCAACTGGCAGGGAATCAAGCTGGACTCGGGCCTCGACGGCCAGACCGCGCTGACCGCGTCTCCAAGCTGCGACGCACTGCACACCTACAACTTGGCCCTGCCAGACGGCGCCTATTGGCTCGACCCTGATGGCGTGGGAGTCGGCGCCGGCTCTTTCCGCGCATGGTGCGACATGACCACCGATGGCGGCGGCTGGACTCGGCTTCAGCTGACCGACACCAACGACGAGCTGGGCATGTTCTTCGCCGACACCAGCGCCTGCAGCTATGCCCTGGCCACCATCAATGGCTGGGGACACGGTGCCATCATGGACAACCAGCCCGACCCCGCTCGCGGCACCTGCTACTCCATCGCCGAAGAGGGCACGACCGAGACCTTCGTGTGGCCGCTCGCGTACTACGACTGGGACGGCAATCCCATCGACCCGGTCCAGATGGTGGCCATGGGCGCGGTGGTCCAGTCCACGGTCTATGACGGCTGGTACTACCACAACGACATGGACTCTCCGTGCGGCACCGACGGTGTCGGAGCCTACGGCGGCCCGGACGACACCGCGAACGCCGATGGCGGCGGCGGCTTTGTGCTGTTCCCCGCCAAGGGTGTCGACCCAAGCACCGACTCCGACTTCGTGATCTGCGACGCAGACAACCCACACCTCACCACCGGCGGCGCCACCGATCGCGAGCAGCTGGTGTGGGAGCCCATCGCCAATGGCCTGGTCACCCACATGGGTGTTCAAGATCGCTCCGATGCCGAGACGACGGTCATCGACTGGGGAGCCAAGGATGTCGGCGGTGGCGCCCGCTCGGTGCTGGACAGCACCTGGTTCTACGTGCGCTAGCCCTAGCCTCGACTTTAGCGGTCTGAATCGTGAGCCATGGTGCTGCCAACGTCGTTGTAGGAGACGTTTCGACGGGCTTGGGCGCCCAAGCCTGGGTCAACGTCGCTATGGGCGACGTTCTGGATGACTTGGCTGGGCCGAGGTTGGCGCCACTTTGTGCGGGCGCTGCCTTCGAGGCACTTCTTAGAAGTGGTTGTTCGACCTGAGATAGCCGAGAGGGGGGTTGGCAGGCGGGGTTTCTCTAGCACTAGCGCTAGCGGCTGGCGCGCATTTGCTCGTCGATGCGCTCGGCTTCCTCTTCGCGACCCACTGCCACCCACAGGCGCTTGGCCAGTTTGTAGGCCGCTTCGGCACGCTTCCTTTCGCCCGCCAGGTAGGCCAGCTTTGCCGCAAGCTCGAGCATGGCCAAGGTGTCGTCGTCGACGAACATGTCGCCCGAGAACGTGCGCCCGATGGTGTCCAAGTGGGGAAACCAATCGTCCCACTCACCGGCGTGAGCCAGGCATGGCAGCAAGATGGCGAGGCAACCTGCCGTGAATGCCTTGCCCTCGTCACTGGTCAGCTCTTCACCCATGGCCGATGACACTGTGGCGTGAGCGTCTTCGTATTTTGCCTGCAGCACCTGGAATAGCGACAGGTTGAGCATCATCACCTGGGCCGCTCGGGTGCCTGTTGCAAGGTAGAAGCGCAGTGCGTCGCGGCTGTGCTCTTCGGCCACGGCGAAGTCTCCGCGCTTGCGTGCCAGGTCGGCCAGGGCGTTGAGCAGGTGAGCTTGCTGCACACGGCTGCCGCTGCGATGCACGTAGTCGCCAGCTTCGAGGAAGTAGTCGTCCGACTCGGAGACCCGTCCCGTCTTGACCGCGATGTAGCCGAGGCTGGTCAGGCAGTCCGCAGCAGTGGCGTGAAATGAGCTGCCCTTCGCGATCTGCAGGGCGTCTTGGTACGCGCGGGCGGCTTGGGGCCAGTTGCCCACGTCGAGGTAGAGCCGGCCAATGCCCGCCATGGAGTTGGCCTGCCGTCGAGCGTCACCGCCCTTGATGGCGTGAAAGACCGCCCGACGCCGCAGCTGAAGTGACTGGCCGAATCGATGCTTCAATCGGGCTATCTCGGCGAGGAGGTGAAAGGCTCCAGCGGTCAGGTCTTCCCAGCCGTTGGTCTCGGCTGCATCGAGGGAGCGGCTTGCCCAGCGTGCGGCTTCTTGCTCGCGCCCTTGCGCGATGAGCACCTCGGCGCGGCGCAGCCAGCCCAGGCTCCTGCGGCGGTCTGAGGGGGTGAGGTCAAGGTCGTCTGCGGCTTGCTCGCGTTCAATGAGCAGGCCTTCGGCGACGCGGGCATCGAGATCGGCAGAGCTTGCGGCCTCGAGCAATGGGTCGAGGGCCTGTTCGAGCTGTCCCGCGGCCAGCAGATGGCGGCCGAAGCGCAGGGCCATGGTCGGGTCGTTCTGTTCCTCCATGAGCTGTGCGCAGGCCAAGTGGTACTCGCGCCAGCGGGACTCATCGGCTTGTCGGGCACTCTGTTCGATGCTCTCGCGCAGCATGCCGTGCACGAATGTCCAGCCCCACTCTGGGCCGGCTTCGTTTGCGGTCGCCAAGCGCTGGCTCAGCAGGGTCTCTAGCAGATCGTCGGGGACTGGGACCCCTAGGCGGGTACAGACCGCATGCCACTCGAGCGGGTCGATTTCCTGGCCGAGCACCGCCGCAATCTGCAGCGCCGAGCGCTCCTCTGGGCTGCGTGTGGTGAGCACGCGCTCGACCTTTTCGAGCCATACCTGGTGCAGGTCGCTGGGCAGGTTGAGCTTGGCCCCACGGGCCAGCTTGAAGCCGCGCTTGCCGGGGGCCAGCACGCCACGGTCGACGAGATCGCCCACCAGCTGCACCGCAAACAGGGGATTGCCGCCGGTGCGCTCCTCGATGCGCTTGGCCAAGCTGGCTTCGAGCCCCAGCAGCCGACGGACCAGCTCGCGGCGGTACTTCTGTTCGAGGGGGTCGATCGTCAGGTGGGTGACGCCGGGGTGCGCAGCCAGTTCGGTCAAGGCGGTCGAGCCCAGCGGGTAATCCACCAGGTCTTCTTCGCGGACCGTCAACACGACCAGAATGGGCCGGGGGGTTGTTGGGGGAAGGTCCAGCAAAAAGCGCGTATACGCAATGCTATCGAGCGAGCGATGGGCGTCGTCGATCCAGTAAATGATGGGCCGCTCGGCGCACAGACGCTCCAAGAAGTGCTCGCTCACCGACCACCGCTCGGTGGGGGACTCAAAGCGCATGCCTTCTTCGCCGACTCCCGGGGGCCTGATCAGCGCGGCGATGCCGGCGATCTCGTGCTCATCGTCGATGCCCAGGCCGTTGAGCTCGGACTCGATGTGCTCTCGCGCGACCTTTCCCTTGAGGCCTCCGCATCGGAAATAGCGCGACAGCGCCTGGCCCATTCCGTCCTGCACACCCGGCAGCGCTCCGTGTGTGGCACGCAGTGAGATTGCGGCGCCCAGCTCTTGTCCCCGCTCAAACAGCCACTTGGCTAGGCAGCTCTTGCCGGCCCCAGCCTGTCCCTGAAGGATGATCACAGCGGGTCGCTGCCTGGAACGCACCCGCTGAAGCTCACGCCACAGCAGATCGCGCTCTTGTTCGCGGTCGACGATGCTGATGCTTCGAAGACCGTACAGACCCAAACCCACCGACATGGGCGCCTTGGTGCGCGCAGCCTCGGTCAGGCGCCAGTCCTCGGGGAATGGTGGCAGCGGCCACTGAACCGTCGCGGCGGGTCGCGGGAACGCTGGCTGAGTGCTGATGGCCTCGGCGAACTCGTGGTTGTCGGTGAATGTGAAGGCGTGGGTCGATGACGCTGCGGGCAGGTCGATGGCATCGCCCACGAGTGCCGGCAGTGGCGCGGCACCGGGCAGGGGGTCGCCCAGCTGCAGCAACGCCCACGCGGCATCGGCAGCGGTTCGAAACCGGTCCTGTGCGCGCTTCTCGAGCAAGGTATGCAGCCAGTCGCCAACGCGGTCTGGTGCGTGAATGCGTGGCTTGAGCTCGGGAGGGGCGCGAGTCAGATGCGCCATGCGAGCGGCTGCCCAACCCTTCTCTGGAAACGGCGGTGCGCCGGTGAGCAGTGCCCAGGCCAGGCACCCAAATGCATACAGGTCCGTCCACGGTCCCTGCTCCTGTCGGGCGCCCGCGAACTGCTCTGGGGCCATGTACCAAGGGGTGCCGGCCACTCCTGTATTGGTCGGCGCGTCGACTGCGGAACCGCCAAAGGCGGGGTCTGCCAAGCCGAAATCCGCCAGCTTGACCGTGCGGCTCGCGCCGGCGACCAACACATTTGCGCCCTTCAGGTCGCGGTGCAGCACGCCGCGAGCGTGGGCGTGGGCCAGCGCATCCAGCAGGGCCACCATGATGCCGCGCAGCAGCGACCAGTCGAGCCGCCCTCGCCAATCGAGCAACGAACCGTGGTTTGCGAGCTCCATGGCCAGCCACGGGCTTCCGGCGCGCAGCTTGCCCTCGGAGGCATCGGCGGTGGCAGCCTCGATGTTGCCGTAGTCGTACACGTCGATGATGTTGGGGTGCGACAGCCCCGCCACCGAGCGGACCTCGTTTCGAAAGTAGGTCAGGTAGCGGTCGTCTGACGATGAGCGGGGTCGCAAGATCTTGATGGCGACGGGGTAGTTCTCGCCGACGTGCCGCCCGAGCCAGACGTCTCCCATGCCGCCCGTGCCGAGGACTCGGGAGATCTCAAACGCACCGACGGTGAGGGGCCCTGCCATCGAACCTGCTAGAGCCTCGCTCCGTCCTCGGTGGCGAGAACGGCCAGCTCCTCCTCTTCTTCGTCGCCGGGCAGGTTGCGGCCGACACGACGGAAGTGCAGGAAGGTGACGATGCTGTCGACAAAGCCGAGCGAAATGTAGATGAGTCCGCCGACGCCGAACCACATGGACGGATGCAGCGTGACGGCGCCAGCCAGGCACAAGGCGAGGGACACACCCAACATGCGGCGAGCCATCTTGTTCTCGCGGGCATCGCGGAAGCTGCGCCAGGGCATGGACGAGACCATGGCGAGTCCGAGGAAGACCACCAATGTGGCGACCACCCATGGAGGCGGATTCAGCGTGGCCTCCATGTAGTCGTTGCTGACCCAGGCGAACGTGACCAACAGCCCGCCACCCATCGTGGAGGTCAGCCCCTGGCTGTGGCCCTTGAGTTGCCAGTCCCCGCGAGCGGTGTTGACGTTGAAGCGGGCGAGTCGGAAGGCCGCGGCCAGCACCCACCAGAAGGTGACGATGGCGCCCAGAGCGCCAAGTTCGTGCAGCGACCATGCCCAGACGATGAGGGCCGGGGCCACGCCGAAGCTGATGATGTCGGCGATCGAGTCAAGCTGAACGCCGAACTCGGTGAAGCGGTTGGTCATGCGGGCGACGCGCCCGTCGAGCATGTCGAAGATGCCGCCAAAGACGACGAGCAAGCAGGCCTTGGCGAGAATTTCGGGAGTCGCCGGAGTGCCGATGAGCAAGGTCATGGCGTAGACGCTGCAGAAGATGCTCGCTGAGGTGAACCAGTTTGGGGGATTGAGGAAGTGTCTGACCAAGGGGTCTCCCGCGGCTGGGTCTCTGCCACCACGGTTCTATTGTCAAAGACGAGGGGTGCGCAAACGATCCTCTTTCTTGCAGTGACACGGCGCGCCGGCTGCTGTTGGTTAGCTCCGCATCATGAAGATCGCTGTTCAGAAATACGGAGGGTCGTCGGTCGCGGACCTGGACCGCATCCGCGGGGTGGCGGAGCGCATCGCCAAGACGCGATTGGCAGGCTTCGCCCCGGTCGTGGTGGTGTCTGCCATGGGCAACACGACCAATGAACTGATTGCACTGGCTCGTGGAGTGACCGCACATCCTGATCGCCGCGAACTAGACATGCTCATCAGCGTCGGGGAGCGCATCTCGATGGCCTTGCTGGCCATGGCACTGCGCGAGCTGGGAGTCCAGGCCGTGTCGCTCACTGGCTCACAGTCCGGAATCATCACCGATGAATCCCACGCTGACGCACGCGTCGTCGAGGTCCGCCCCGCACGCGTGCGCAAGCACCTCGAGGCCGGCTCGGTGGTGATTGTGGCTGGCTTTCAAGGGGTCAGCCGCGACCGCGAAGTGACGACGCTTGGCCGCGGAGGCTCCGACACAACCGCCGTCGTGCTGGCCGCGGCACTTGCGGCCGAGTATTGCGAGATCTGCAGTGACGTCGACGGGGTCTGGTCTGCAGATCCGCGCGTGGTGCCCGAGGCACGCCCCATTGACCATCTGTCTCTCGATGAGGGCATTGCACTCGCCCGGGGTGGCGCCAAAGTGCTGTTCGGGGACGCGCTGCGCTACGCCCGGGACAAGGGCGTCACCATCGTGGCCGCCTCGACCTTTGGTCCCGGGGCAGGCACCCGTCTGTCCGCCGGCACGGTGGGCCGTGATTCAGCGGTCGCGGTGACCGGAGACGACGCGTTGGTCGAGGTACGGCTCGTCAGCGATGAGCCCGCGGTCGGCGTCGCGCTCAAGGCCGCAGGCGCTAGGGTTCGTCGCCGCCGCGACGACCGCCTCTGGCTGGACATCAAGAATGCCCATGGCGCCCTCGAGCAGCAGGCGGGCATCGAGGTGCTGGGTCCGGTTGCCGTGGTGACGGCGGTGGGGTCGGGACTCGCGGACAGGCTAGATATGGTGTTGGCTGGTGATGCTGCGGTCGGCGCCTGCTTGGCGTCCGGCGCGTCTGGAGATGCCGCGTGGTGGCAAGTCCAACCCGCGTCACTCGATGAGGCGGTGCGCGCTGTGCACGCTGCCTTGGTCACTTGACCCGGCAGATTCCCATTCGGTCGTTGCACGAGATGGTCGCCGGTTCGCCGTCTAGGACCGTGATCTTGCCGACCTCGAACGGCGGCTCGCCGGGGAACGTGGCCTCGATCTTGTAGCGACCCTTGGGCACCTTGCCCGGCACCTTGACGGCCGATCCGCCGGCGGTGGGAATCAGGCGTACGGTGGCGCCACCCTCGAGGTTGACCTGGGTTCCGGTCGCCTTGGGCGCGGGAGCCGGCTTGGGCGTGGTGACCGTCTCGGGCTTGCTGGCGGGCTCTGCGGGCTTGCTGGTTGGCGTCTTGGGAGTCTCTGCGACTGCCTCGGGCTTGGCCGGCGCTTCGGGGGCTGGGGCCGGCTCGGGCTCGGCCGAAGGGGGAGTCTGCACGGCAGCTTCGAGAACCGACGCCACCGAATCTGGGGGAGGGGGAGGAGGCATTGCGGGCTCGGACATGCCGATGAATGCGAACGCTCCGCCGGCGAGTGCAAAGACGGCGCCGGCTCCAAACATGACAGCGCCGACCAGCCCCAGAAACATGACCGCGGCAACTCCTGCACAGCCGATGCCCAGCACGATTCGAACGATGCTTGTTCCGCTGGCCTTGTCTTCGCTCAATCCCACCCCAGTGCTCTAGCGACCCGATATCATGGCTCCGATGGCCGTGTGGCCATGCAAAGGCGGTGTGTTCTGTTGTTGATTGCCCTTTTGGGTTCCGCATTGGCGGCCGATTGTCCGGACGGTCCAAGCTCCGGGGACGATCTGATCGATGCCATCGAAGAGGGGCTGATCGCCTTCTCGGACCTCGATGAATCCGGCTTTGCAGTGGCGCATGACAAGGCTCACAGCCGCTTGGAGTGCATCAACTCCCAGCTCTTCGCCGCCGACGTTGCCGCGTTCCACCGACTCAACGGGGTGCACGCATTTCTGGCCGACGAACGCGAGCTCGCCCAGTCTTCCTTCCGCGCCTCGCTGCTCGTTCAGCCGGACTACTCGCTCCGAAAGGGCATCGCACCGACGGGCGGAAAGCTGTTCCGCCTCTACGAAGCTGCCAAGGGCGTCGACCCGCCACAGATGTCCCCGTTCTTTGCGCCCAAGGGTCTGCAGATTCGCGTCAACGGCAAGACCGCCGATGAACTGCCACAGGGACTGCCGTCGGTGGTCCAGATCAGCGACGACGGCGGCTTGCGCTGGACCGGCTACCTGCCTGCTGGCGTGCGGATCTCCGATGACTTGTTGAAGGTCGACACGCCGCCCGCGGAGCCTCCAGCCGAGCCCGTTGATGGCAAGCCGGACCCACTTCCCACCGAGCCTGTCACAAGCGCATCGAGCAGCGGCGCCAAGACGGGGCTGGCCGCCACTGCTGTCGGCACCGGGGTGGTGGCCGGGGTCCTCTTCGGTGGCGCTGCGGTGATGCGCTCCGAGTACGATCAACAGCCCACCCGCGAGGTTCGCGAGCGCACCAATCAAGTGTACTTGGCCTCCATGGGCATGGGTGTGGTCACGCTCACCCTGGGCACGGTCGCGGTGGCATTGCCATGAGGCGCTTGCTGCCATTGCCGCTGTTGGCCTGCCTGAGCACTGCCTGCTGGCCCTACATCTCCGAGCCGCATCCAAATGAAGACGCGGACACCGACACGGACACCGACACCGACAC
>CAYYHT010000235.1:0-9828 GCA_964471355.1 uncultured Enterobacteriaceae bacterium | reverse complement strand
ATGCGCTCGTCCTCGAGCACGTAGATGTTTCCCGGGTGGGGGTCGCCGTGGAAGAAGCCGTGCTCGAACACTTGCCGGTAGGTTGCGTCCATGACCCGGTGAGCGACGCGACTTGCGGCCTCGGGGGGCGCGTCTTCCATGAATTCTTTGAGCGCGCGACCCTCGACGAGCTCCATGACCATGAGACGGCGACTGCAGTACCGGGGGTGAACCGCGGGAACCATCACGTCGGGGCTGCCCTCGAAGTTGCGCCGGATTCGTTGGCACGAGCGCATCTCTTGGCGGAAATCGAGTTCCTTGGTGATTGCGACGTCGAACTCGTGAACGATGGCCGTCGGAGTGTGCATGCCCGGCAGTTCGATGCGCCCCTCGAACATGTTGGCGAGGGTGTACAAGATGGACATGTCGCTGCGAATGATGTCGTCGATGTTCGGACGCTGCAGCTTGACGGCCACCTGTTGGCCGCCCGCGAGAGTAGCGCGGTGCACCTGCGCGATGGACGCTGAACCCAGCGGGGTCTCGTCGAAGCTGTCGAATACGTCTTCGATGCTCTGTCCGAGCTCGTTCTCGACCACCACCCGGACCTGGTCGAAGGGCATCGGGTCGACGCGGTCGAGCAGAGACTGAAACTCGCGCAGCACGTCCTCGGGCACGATGTCGGGACGGGTCGACAGGATCTGCCCGAGTTTCACGAAGGTCGGGCCGAGATCGATCAACGCTTGGCGCATGCGTCGCGCGTACGGAGCCGTGGGGTCCTCGGGCTTGGAGGAGGGCAGGTGGCCCCCCAATCCGATTCGGTTGAAGACGTGTCCGAACCCGTTCTTGGCCAATGCGGCGGCGATGTCGCGCACGCGCCCTAGGTCCTGTACTCGGATCGAGTTCTTCGCCATCGCCCCTTTTCCTGCTGCTTGACTAACAAGGCCAAGGTGGCTGCGTACTACGGACAGCGGCTCATTTTAATGCGCCACGCGTTACTGGCGCGATTCAGTACAGGAGAGCGCCATGGCCCGTGATTCGGCCATCAAGACCCGTGAAGAAGACTATTCAGCTTGGTACCTCGATGTCATCGCGCATGGGGACCTGTTGGACGAGGCTCCGGTTCGGGGCTGCAAGGTCCTCAAGCCCCATGGCTTTGCGATCTGGGAAGCCATCGTTCGCGATCTGGACGCGCGTTTCAAAGAGACCGGGCACGTCAACGCCTACTTCCCGTTGTTCATCCCGATGTCCTTCCTCTCCAAAGAGGCCGAACACGTCGAAGGCTTTGCCAAAGAGTGCGCCGTGGTCACCCATCATCGGCTGCGTTCCGTCACGACTGAAGACGGCAAACAGGCCGTCGAGCCCGATCCGGCCAGTAAACTCGAAGAACCGCTCATCGTGCGGCCGACGTCCGAGACCATCATCTGGCACATGTACGGCCGCTGGATCGACTCGTGGCGCGATCTGCCTGTGCTGATCAACCAATGGGCCAATGTCGTTCGCTGGGAGATGAAGACCCGTCCCTTCCTACGGACCGCCGAGTTCCTGTGGCAAGAGGGGCACACCGCCCACGCCACCGAGGACGAGGCGCTCGCAGAAGCCAGGCAGATGCTCGATGTGTACGCATCGTTCGCCGAACAGACCCTGGCGGTCCCGGTGCTCAAGGGCACAAAGTCGGCCCGTGAGCGGTTTGCCGGCGCCGTTGATACCTACACGATTGAAGCCATGATGCAGAACGGTTGGGCCCTGCAAGCGGGGACCAGTCACTTCTTGGGTCAGAACTTCGCCAAGGCCTTCGACGTCACCTTTCAAGATGCCGACGGAAAGCGTGACTACGTCTGGGCCACGTCCTGGGGCGTGTCCACGCGCCTGATCGGCGCCGTGATCATGACCCATTCGGACGATGATGGGCTCGTGCTTCCACCTGCTGTGGCACCCATTCAGGTCGTCATCATTCCCGTGTTCAAGAACAAGGACAAGGAAGTGGTCATGGACGCGGTGAACAAGCTGTTCGCCGAGCTCAAGCCGCACTTCCGGGTCAAGGTCGACGATCGCGACAACATGCGGCCAGGCGCCAAGTACTTCGAGTGGGAACAAAAGGGTGTTCCGCTGCGACTCGAGATCGGCCCGCGCGACGTGAAGAAGGGCCAGGCGTTCAGCAAGAAGCGCACCGGTGGAGGCAAGTTCGGCATTCCCTTCGAAGGCATCGAAGGTCATGTGCGCGAGGTGCTCGACGGCATGCAGAGCGACATGCTGCAGGTTGCCCGCGATCGCCAAGCCGCCGCGACCTACACCTTCGACAGCGGGTCCATGGACGACTTCGCGTCGCTGATCTCAAGCCAGCCCGGTTTCTACCGCGTGCCTTGGGGAGGCGATGACGACGACGAAGGGCGCATCAAGGAGCTCACAAAAGCCACGGTCCGCTGCTTCCCCTTTGATGAGGATTCCGCCGAGGGCCTCACATGCCCACTCACGGGGAAACCAGCTGCACAATGGGCGGTTTTTGCTCGGGCGTACTGACCCACTAAAGGTCGCGCTTAGGTGTCCGATGTGCAAAAATGAAGGGAGCACTAGCGACAAGCGCGTTTAAGTGGCATCTGTAGTGCACCGTTTCTTTCGGAGGGCCGGGTGATGAGGATCGGATTGAGTATTGTGGCGCTGATGATGTTTGGTGGTTGCGACTACCAGGCAGGGCAATTCGACCACCAGGCAACGCTACACACGCAGACACGCGGTGTGGTGGTGCACGAAAACGGCGACGTCGCACAGGCCGGCATGTTCGGCACTACCTGTGACGTGTACACGGGCGATGCCTCCATTGGCACCGACTATGACTACGCCTCGGACGAAGAGGTCGTGACCGACATCCACATGGGTGAGGTCCTGATCGTCTCCCCCGACTCGATCATCATCCAGGACGGCCGGAATGCCGGCGAAGTGGCACAGCCCGGCGTCGTCGATTCCCGCCTCACCGATGACGGCTTTGTCAGCGTCTCGGGCAACGATGCCGGCTGCTCGGTCAGTTGGACTGGAGACATGACCGTCTCGACCGCGGTCGATTCGGGACTGTGCAACTCCACGTCGATGTCTGTCGATCGCACCAACGGCAACGCCTTCGTGGGCACCGCTGACGGAGCGTTCGGCGTCGATGCCGATGGCGCCACGCAAATCGACACCGTCTCCGATCTCATCTCATGGGACCCGACTGCCGAGGTGCTGTACGCGGCGACCTCTGGTGGCATCGAAGTGCTAGGCCTTGAGGCGGATGGTACCGAGCGCTGGTCCGTCCAGCTCGACGGTGCTGTGGCCTCGCTCGAAGCGATGGGCACTCTGGGTCAGGCTGTGGTCTCGATTCAGAAGTACAGCGGACACGGCGAGATTGTGACCATTGACGGCATCACAGGCGAGGTCCTGACCGCGGTCGCGACTCCGTCCGCGGCCGACGACTTGGCCTCTTCCGAGGACGGTTCGATGGTGGCTGTGACGACCGAGAGTGCCGTCCACTTCTTCAAGATGGGCGAGTAAGCACCGCCGGGCGGTTCGCCGCCACGGCAGGTTTAGGTCCTGGAGCTTCGGCTCTGGGATTCTTTTTTTGAAGGGTAGGGTACAAACCCACACTTAATGGCCGAGGTTGATGGGAATTACCCCGCTTCCTCGTTCACCTGCACCTGGGTGAAAGAACCGAACCTTGTCCGCGTGATCCCTGAAGAGGCGGCGCCATACCGGCGTCGCCTTTTCTTTGCCAGCATGAACAAGACTCTGAGCGGCGAGTGGAGCGAGTGTTCAGCACCCCGCTAGCTTAGACATTGCGTGACGAATGAAACGCGCTCCCCATCGGTCTAGGCATCGATTCGGAGGGATGGAATGAGGATGATTCTGGCGGGTGCGTTGATGGCTGCGGCTCTTACCGGCTGCACAAGCGAAGGCATGATCTACGAGCGCACGGGGAGTGTGGACGCGCCCCAGCAGAGCGGCGTCGTCATCGTCGACACCGACAACGCCCAGGTTGGCATGAGCGGGACCACGTGTGATGTCGCGACCAGCGGCGAGATCGGCACGGACTACGACTATCCAGGCAATGCCGACGTCGTTCAGGACGCGGGCACCGACCCGGTGACCGGTGAGGGGATCGTTGTCATCACCTCTGACAAGGGCGTACACGTCCAGCAATCGGACCCCTGGTTCGTAGCGACGAGTGACGACTACGAATTCGATGGGGCCAGCGATGCGGCCATTGCCGGCGATGCCATTGTCGTGCTCGACGAGGACAAGTGCGAGATCACCTATGTGCACACCAACCAGCCGGTTCGCGCCGAGCTCGATGACGACTACTGCGATGGCACGGTCGAGCTGGCGGGGGACCCCGACAGCGACAACAGCTTCCTGGGCACGCCGCAGGGCGTGATCATGATCAGCCCGGACGCCGGCACCGTGGAAGAAATCGACGGCGCACCTGCTGAAATCATCGCTTGGGATGCCACGGCGGGTGTGTTGTACACCGCCAGCATTGGCGGAAGCACGGTGACTGCTGTCGAGAGCGACGGAACCATGCGCTGGTCGACCCCGGTTGATGGCGAGGTTCTGGACATCTCGGACTTCGGCGCCATGGGGCAAGCGATTGTCTCTCTCGACGTGAATGGGTCGGGAGAGCTGCTGTTCCTCGACGGCTGGACGGGGGCTGTCGTCGACAGCAAGAACCTTCCAACGCCTGCCGCCGAGGTGACCTCGAGCGACGACGGACGCACCATTGCGACCAGTCGCGGTGACCGTGTGGACTTCTTCAAGGCCTATCGACTCTTCTAGTAGCCACGGAGGCCGTTGCGGCCCGGTGAATAGGGGTGACTTCGGTCGCCCCTTTTTTGCGTTTGCGGTCACGCCGGGGCCTGGCGGTTGCGATGACGACAACGAAGGCCTACTTTTCTTTGAAGGAATGTCGTTGGGACCACACAGAGGTACCGACGAGAGGAACTCCATGCAGCGGTCTGATAGGGAAGTCATCGAAGCACTAAAGGCCGGCGAGCCTTGGGCACTCGACTATTTCTATAGGGCAAACGCCGAGAAGGTGTTGTCTTGGGCCATCCGCCTCGGCGGCCCCTATGTCGATGCCGAAGACGTGGCGCAAGATGTGTTTGCGGTAGCGCTTCGCAAGATTCACCAGTTTCGCGGCGATGCTCGAATCAGCACTTGGCTGTTTGCCATCACCCGCAACCTGATCAGCAACGCTCGACGCAAGGCAACCCTGCGTCGCTGGGTTGGCTTGGACACACTCCCGGAGCTTCCAAACCCCGGCTCGGCCCCCGACGAAGAAGTTCAGACTCTGCGTCGACGCCGTGCAATTCAGTTGGCGCTGGAGCGCTTGGGCGCCAAGCCCCGCGAAGTCCTGGTGCTGATGGACATGGAAGGGCGCACCGCACCCGAGGTCAGCAACATGCTGGGCGTGCCCACAGGCACGGTGTACAGCAGGTTGCACTACGCAAGAAAGGCGTTCGCAACGGCCCTCGAACGAGAGGGACTGGGACGAAAAGAACTGTTTGGCAGTGTCGCGGTTGCGCGAGGTGACGCATGAGCAAGAAGATTCCACCGTGGATTGAGCAGGCCACGAACCCCACGGGCACCGAGATTGCTCGACTGGTTCAGCCCATCGACCCCGACTTCGTCCAGGCAGCGGCAGAAGGCACCTCGCCGATGGACTCGGAAATCAACCGCCTGCTGATGTCCCGCGCCAGCGCGGTCGTCGCCGAGCCAAGTGCTTGGGACTGGATCGGCGTTCAGCCTCGCCAGCTCGCACTGGCCGGAATCGCAGCCGCTGCGTTGCTGACCGCTGGACTTACCGGCGTCATGCCGCAGTCCTATGGACCGGTTGGCTCACCGCTTGGCGAGATCGCCGAATGGAACGGCAGCTTTGAACTCGGGCCGTCCATTGACGTGACGGCCGACGGCATCTTGCGGGTGGCCCAGGCCGATCGCCAAGACACCGTGATTGACCTCATTGATGGCACCGCTGAATTCTCGGTCGACCCGGGCGGGCTGTACCGCCACCTGCTGATTCGCGCCGATGATGTTGAAGTCGAAGTCAAGGGCACCGTGTTCGACGTCACCGTCGATGACGGCCAGGTCTGGGTCAACACGACCCGGGGCAAGGTCGCTGTGCGCTACCAGGGCATCGAGAGCTTTGTGACCGCCGACAGCGGCGAGTGGAGCACAGCATCCATCGCGCTGCAGCACGTCAGTGCAGAGCCGCCCGCCTTGGTTCCACCGGTAGGAATCGTGGTCGACACACCGGTCGCCGCAAGGGAACGAATCGGTGTCGTCGCCACGGTGAGCGACGTTCCCATGGCAGCCGAGGCTGAGGGCACAGATGCCGAGACGGAGGCCGCAGCCACTCCACGTCGTCGTTCTTCCGCAGCTGATTTTGTCACCCCGGACCGCATGATGCGCAGGGGCGAGAACCCCGAGGTCATGCTGGGCATGTGGGATGAGTTCCTCGAGAATCACCCCGACTCCGTCGAGGCTCCCGAGGCTCGCTTGAACCGCCTCAAGGCCCTGGCCGGTCTGGCACCGAACAAATCGACGATGCGCGAGATCACCGTGTTCACCGCCATCACGCCCGAAGAGCGCACGGACCTGCTCGAAGAGGCCCACTTGTTGCAGGTCGGCATCGGCCAAGAGCTGCTCGACGATTGTGGCTCGGTGACGGGCAGCTACCACTGGCTCATCTCCCATGGTGACAACAAGACCACGGCCATGGCTTCGGCCTGGCTTGGACTGTGCGGTGCGACGGACAAGGAACAGGCGCTCAACGCTCTGGACCGGGCCCTGGCCCTTGGACTCGAAGACCCCGCGCTAGAAGCGAGGGTTCGCGAGGTCTACACCGTCAAAGAAGGCAGCCGTGCCACCAAAGGCAAGCGCCGCTAGCAGGCGAGCCAAGGATTTGCGGCGGCGGCGACACCAATGGGTATGTCGCCGCCTATCCAATGGATCTCCGATGCCACCCAACCGACGTCGGGTGAGGTGAATTCGCTTCTGCGCAAGCGACCGCCGATGCCGGAGCCTCCGCGCGAAGCGGGGCCAAACTGGGTGCCATGGTTGGGGTCGATGGTGCTCGTTGTCGGCGTCCTGCGCGTGACGAGCATGCAGACCGTGCCAGACGAACCGAGCGAAGCGGTCATCGCCGAGCTCGTTCCTGAAGGCCACGGTGAGCTCATTGTGCCTCTACACGCAGCGCCCAGCGCGCATGTTCCGGGGTCAGGCGGGACCGAGGCCCCACAGCGGACGGCTCGCCCAAAGAGTGATGTGCTCCAGTCAGCTCCGCCACGAGCGAGGCCGGCCGCGGTCGAGCCGGCTGCGGTGCCGCGAGTGTCGGACCGGGTCGAGGTCACCCATCGCGATGCGGACGACCTACAGCGCATTGATCGCCTGCTCGCCGATGCGGACACAGACAGCTTCCGCGTCGAACTCATGTTGCTGCGCGTCAGTCGCACCTGGGAAGACTGCGCCCAGAGCATGCCCTATCTGGTGTCGCTGCGACGGCTCACCGACGGACAGACCAAGACCGACGTCACGGCCCGGATCAGGGAGTGCCGTCAGGCCAAGTGAGCGACGACTCGGTCCGCGACAGCAGGGCCCGTGAAGCCGATTTTCTGGGCGATGACGCCGGCAGGCGCAGACCAACCAAAGCTGTCGATGCCAATAGCCAGGCCCGTGTCACCGATGTAGCGGTGCCAGCCCAAGGTCGAACCGGCTTCGAGGCTGATTCGTGGGATTCCCGGAGGCAGAACCGCATCGCGGTAGCTGGGGTCTTGCTGCCAAAGGAGCTCTGGGCAAGGGGCTGACACGACTCGCGTGGGTACACCGCGCTTGGCTAGCTCGGCTTGCGCATCGAGAAGGGTGGCGACTTCGGAGCCGGTTCCGATCAAGATCGCATCGGGGCTGCCCTGGCAATCGGACAGAATGTAGCCGCCGCTGCGGGCGCCCTCGGCACTGCCCATGGCCTTTCGGTCCAGAACGGGCAGGCCCTGACGAGTCAGAGAGAGGACCGTCGGCCCGTCGTGACGCTCGAGCGCCATGGCCCAGGCGACCGCCGTTTCGGTCGCGTCCGCTGGGCGCAGTACGCGCACATTTGGAATCGAGCGCATGGCCAGCAGGGTCTCGGTGGGCTGGTGTGTGGGCCCGTCCTCGCCCAGGAAGACCGAGTCATGGGTCAGCACGTAGATGACGCGCTGATGCATGAGACCGGCCAGGCGCATGGCCGGCCGCAGGTAGTCGTGGAAGATAAGGAAGGTGGCACAGTATGGAAGGCCACCACCGTGCAAGGCGATGCCGTTGCACATCGAGGCCATCGCGTGCTCGCGCACGCCGAAGTCGATCGTCCCGGCTTCGTTGAAGTCTGCGCGGGTGAAGTGCTTCGCGCCGATGTTGGTGCCGTTGCTGCCCGCGAGGTCGGCACTGCCACCGATGACCCATGGAGCCTGTGCATAGATGGCCTTCAGGCAGGCCGCTGAGGCCTTGCGCGTGGCGAGCTTTGCCCCTGTCTCGAAGCTTGGCCACTGAACGCCCTGGGACAGAGCGGCGCCATCGCCAGCAAGCCAGTGGCGGAAGCGGGCGCCGTCTGCGTGCTCTTCGACCCGGGATGTCCAGGCCGCGTGCTCGGCGGCACCGTTGTGGGCGTGGAACGCTGCGGTCACGTCGTCGGGAACCGCAAAGTCAACGTCCGGATTCCAGCCCATGGCGGACTTGACCTGACGAATGTCGTCAGCCCCCAGCGGCGAGCCGTGCGTCTTGCTGGTGCCCTGCTTGGCAGAGCCCTCGCCGATGATGGTGCGAGCGCAGATCAAAGAGGGCTTGTCGTCCTCGGCGCGAGCCCGCTCGATGGCGCTTGCGACCGCTTCGGGGTCGTGTCCGTCGCAAGACTGTACGTGCCAACCATATGCTCGGAAGCGAGCGGCGCGGTCTTCGGTGAACGCGATGTCGGTGCCCCCGTCGATCGTGATCTCATTGTCGTCGTACAGCACAATCAGCCGGCCGAGTCCCAAGTGACCGGCGAGGGAGGCGGCTTCTGCCGAGACGCCCTCCATCAGGCAGCCGTCGCCGGCGAGGCAGTAGGTGTAGTGGCTGGCGAGGTCAGCGCCGAAGCTCTCGCGATGGAAACGCTCGGCAAAGGCCATGCCGACAGCATTCGCGAATCCCTGGCCGAGGGGACCTGTGGTGGTCTCGACGCCGGCTGTGTAGCCGTACTCCGGGTGGCCAGGTGTGGGGGACTCCCACTGGCGGAAGTTGCGAAGGTCGTCGACTGAGACCGCATAGCCGGACAGGTGGAGCAGGCTGTACAGAAGGGCCGAGCCGTGGCCCGCCGACAGCACAAAGCGATCGCGATCGGCCCAGTTCGGATCGGCGGGGTCGAACTTCAAGAACCGGGTCCACAGCACCGTGGTCATCGACGCACAGCCCATGGGCAGGCCCGGGTGGCCCGAGTTGGCCTTTTGGATCATGTCGATCGCAAGGCCCTTGATGGTGTTCACACAACGCTGGTGCAGATCGGCGTCCATGGCGATTCCCCCTCTCTCCGGGCAGGAATCAAATGGCCCGGCGCCGCTCCTAACCGCCTAGGGCTCGTTGCGGGTCTTTCCAAATAGGCCGCCGAAAAAGCGTCCTGCCGAGACCGCCGGGCTGCCGTGTTGTGCGCACTGTTCCGCCGGCACACTTCCCTTGGGAAACACCTCGACGTAGGTGATGGCGCACGCGGGTCGCGCGACCATGTGGCTGTCGACGCAGACCTTGTCGGTGACCACGCCGGCGGGCTCGGGGAATGCCCCGCGTTCTGCTGCCGCTTGGGTCACAAAACGCGACCAAATG
>CAYYHT010000234.1:1467-9863 GCA_964471355.1 uncultured Enterobacteriaceae bacterium | reverse complement strand
GCCGGCTCGTAGCTTGAGCTGCTAGGCCGCAGCGTCGCTGGGCGACCGCTTGCGTGACTTGTGGCGATGGCGGGCGTTCTTGTTCGAGCATTCGCGCGAACAGTACTTGGACCGCGGCCTGCGAGCCTTTTCGCACGAGTTCCACGCGCACTTTTCGAAATCGCCAGAGGGGGCGGTGGCCGACCCAGGGTCGCCATCGGTCCGAGCGACGCGTTCGCGCCACTTGCGGTCCTCTTCCTCTTTCTTTTGCTGCGCGGCCTCGGCATCAGCCGCTCGCTTCTTAGCGACGTACTCTCGCCGGTACTCGTACGCCTGCCGCAGCTTTTCGCGGTTCGGCTCGGCACCATCACGGCGCGGAGTCGGGCTGGCGTCGGCTGCACGCATTTGGCGTTCATGCTCATCGACGACCATCTGGCCAAACATCTGCTTGCCGCATCGACAGCTGTAGATGAGGCCTGCCACAGGGTCTTTGGCAGTTGAGGTTCGAATGTCCCGCGTGATGCTGTAATCACGGGTGTTGCACTTCGGGCACTTCATCCGGAAGGACATAGAAAGGCGCTCCTATCGAACGCTGGAGGTGAGACGCATGTATAGCCACGCGCGAACTAAAATCTAGCCCTTCGCGGAGCCAGAATTTGTCCGCATGCGACGCGGAAGAGACGCTCCATTTGTAACGGAAACAACCCGTTCGGTCTAGCGCTCAGAGCACCTCTGTGAGACTCCATTCTACGGTCGCGGATATGGCGTCATGATCGGAGAGTGGTACGCCATTTGCATCAAAAAATTGTTGCTCGACCGCCCACTCAGAAATGCGCACATCGACTCCTGAGCCATCCCGAAAAAGAATGCGGTCGATTCTTCCGGGCTCCGGACATTCGACACTCTCACAAGAATCGGACAATCCGGCTTCGCTGAGCCACCGCGACATGATGGGTGTGCCTTCTTCGTTGTCCTTGAGGTTGGTGTCCCCCAAAAATACAACCGCCCGGCCCGCGGACCAGCCATTCATCGACTCAATCAGCTGGTCGACATGTACTTCCTTGGCTGCATAGTCCTCGGCACCCCCACCCGCCTCGAGATGAGAGTTGTACAGGTCGAGCTCGACGCCGGCGGCAAGCTCGAGACGAATCGCCTGAAAACCCTTCGAGGCCAGACAGTCTGAGGCCGCGTCAATCGTTCCGTTGCAGGCTTGGTAGTGCACCTGGCTGAAGTCCAGCTCGGGAAACTGCGAGAACACAGACAGCCCAGAGCCGTAGGCCCGACCGTCATCGACCTTGTCGTCGAAGCGTCTTCTGTAGGGATGTGTGGCGACCGCATCGAGTAAAGCGTGGCCCTCGTCGGTGAAGTCTTCTTGGGCCCCGACCACGTCGAAGTCATTGAGGAGAGGGGCAATCTGCTCCATGCGTCCGTTGGTATCGTCGCCGGTAATCAGCGCCGGCAAGCCATGGACGTTGTAGGTCAGCACCGAGAGCTCGCCTTCGGTTGGACCGGGCTCAGTTTTGGCACAGCAGGCAAGCATCGCCATCAGCAAGACAGTTCGTTCCATGCCTCCATGCTGCCACATAGGATCGCCGGGCATTAGATGCGGCACACTGAGGTGTCCATGCTCATCGTTCTGTCCCCTGCCAAGAAGCTCGTCGAGCCGCCAGCGGCGCCGGAATTCCCGGCATCCGAGCCGTTGATGCTGGACCAGACCTTGATGCTCATGAAGACGACGCGTCGGCTTAAAGCCAAGAAACTCAAGGAACTGATGGGCATCAGCGACAAGCTGGCTGACCTGAACCATCAGCGCTTTCAGGACTTCACCACTCCATTTGACAGCGCCAACGCGCGCCAGGCGCTGCTGTCCTTCAATGGTGACGTCTATTTCGGCCTCGATGCGGCCTCTCTCGACGGGGCAGACCTCGAGTTCGCCCAGCAGCATGTGGCCATCTTGTCTGGTCTATACGGCCTGCTGCGGCCGCTCGACCTGATGCAACCCTACCGGCTCGAGATGGGCACCCGCCTCAAGACTCGACGTGGCAAGTCCCTGTACGACTTCTGGGGTGACCGGCTGTCCAAAGGACTCACAGGTCTGCTCGATGCCCACGACGACAAGACAATCGTGAATCTCGCCAGCAACGAGTACTTCAAGAGCTTGCGGCCCAAGAAGCTCAAGCATCGGGTTGTGACCCCGAGCTTTCTCAACGTCAAGGAGGGCAAGGCCAGGTCCCTGTTCTTCTTCATCAAGCGCGCCCGCGGCCTGATGACGCGCTGGGCCATTCGAAACCGAGTGACCAGCCCCGAGGCGCTCAAGGGCTTTGACGACGGCGGCTACACCTTCGACGCCGGCGCGTCGACAGAGGACAACTGGGTGTTCAGCCGCCCTCAGCCCCCTCCCCCTAAATAGGCCAGGCCGGTGGTGAGACCTACTGGACCTCGACGATGAGGCCCGGCCAAATCAGCGGGGCAAACGCCACAATAATCAGCGCCGTGCCCATGACCGCCATCGGCATCATGATGTGCTGGTAGCGGTTGAAGAAGCCCTCTGCGTCATCGAGCTCGACCTTTGCCTCGTCCCCGATGACCTGTCTAGCGAGCAGATGGTTCAGCGCGACCGGTGGGGTCAGGTAGCCAAGCTCAAAGGCCACCAGGACCATCATCCAGAAGTGGACCTTGTCGATGCCATTGTCGTAGGCAATCTGGGCGACCGTGATGGACACCAAGATGACGGCCCCCAGCGCGTCCATGGTCATGCCGACGAGCACCATGATGACCACCAAAACCGCCATGGTGGTCCACTTGGAGCCGAGGGACTCGGGCACGATAGCCATCAGTTCGGCGCGCTCCACAACACCACCAAAGCCCACCGAGCCCATCATCACGAACAGAAGTGCGCCAATGTGGGTAGAGGCCTCGTCAGTCGCTTCGATGAACGACGCGAAGATCCCCTGTTGGCTGCCCTGGCCCGGCTGGAACCGCCGCTCAAAGAACACCATCAACAACAGGCCGACGGGCAGGATGAACGGAGCGGTGAGCTCGTTCACCCAGGTCTCGAGGCCAAACCAGAAGCCGGCGACCACAGCCGCCGCAATCAGAATGAACGGAACCAGCGCTTTGACTGCTCTGCCCGCTTGCTCCGAGGGGCTCTCGGCGGACGCCTTGGCCACCGGCGCACCATCACCGACGTAGACCGACGTGTAGGCCAGCATTGCGATCAAGAACAGGACGGCTGTGAGGCCGAACACCCGCAGACCGTTGGCGAACAGCATGTCCGTGGTCACACCGTCGTTCAGGATGCTGATCAGCACGACCACCAAACAAGGCCGCAGCACGACACCAAGGCTGCCAGACATCGCGGTCGTCATGAGTGCAAGACGCTTGCTGGCCCCGGACTCAGTGAGGCGCTCAAAGATGACCGCACCTGCGGCGATGACGAAGATGCCGGACGCGCCCGAGTAGGCGGTTGGCACTGCTGCGAGAACCACGACCAGCCAAGCGAGAATTGGCGGCGGCAGCCCCCAAGGCGTCAGCAGGTCGAACATGTGATGGGCCAGGCGTGTCTGGGCCAGCAACATGCCCGCCCAGATGTACAGACCGATGCCCACGTAGATCGCAGCCGGCTGCACGAACTTGTGGATGTGGATGGCCTGCCCAGAGAAGTGCTGTTCAACACCAAAGAACCACACCAGCGCAATCAGCGTCATCCAGCCGTACAGCGGCACGACCATCAGCAGCTGCGATACAGACATTTCGCCAGGCTTGAGGTCTTGCGGCGGCTTGACGAGGTGGAAGACGTTCACCCCCGCGAGAACCGTAAATCCAATCGCCCACATCAACGACAGCGAGATGTCGTCGGGCGCGCCGTTCTGGGCGATCTGCTGCCTCCAGTCCACTGCTGCGCTGAGCACCAGTGAGACGTGGCAGGCCAGCTGCGCGGCCTGGCTGACTTGGTGCTCAAGCGGCGTCTCGGCGTCGCGCAGGGCGATGTGCATGCGCCGCATCGTGGCGATGAAGCCACCGAGCAGAAACAAGAACGACAGCAGGTGGCGCAGGGGAATCGCTGAAATATCGCCCACGATTCGATAGAAACTTCTGTAGGCCCGTACCGTCGGCGTCAATAGCGCTGTGCGGTCCTCGAATTGTTGATGGCGAATGACGCAGCGGTCTCGGAGCTTGCGCGTCGCGGCACAGTTCACCGGAGGCTTGCTGGGCTCCTGGTCCTGGGCAAAGGGGTCGTCGGCGGCGAACGGGTCGTCCTCGGCAAAGGGGTCCTTCTCGGCAAAGGGGTCTTCTTCGACGGCCTCGGCCGGCTTGCTCGGCGCGTCAGCGAACGGATCTTCACCCGCGAATGGGTCGGCCTCGGCAGGCTCGGGGGTCTTTGGCGGCGCATCGTCGCCGAAGGGGTCGTCGCCACCGAAGGGGTCCTCTCCGCCAAATGGGTCCTCTTCGGCCGGCTTACTCGGCGCATCGGCCGGCTTTTCGGTCGTGTCTGTCGGCTCGGCGAATGGATCTTCTTCGCCAAATGGATCTTCGTCCCCAAATGGGTCTTTGTCGCCAAATGGGTCTTTGTCGCCAAACGGGTCATCGCCGCCGAACGGGTCCGAGCCATCATCTGGAGGCGTCGGCGGGGGTTCGCCGGCACCCTCGACCGGGCACTGCTCAAGCTTGGCTTCTAGCTCGTGTACGGAGCATTCGGGCTCCTTCGGGTCCTCGAGCACATCGCTGAAGCCCGTCCAAACCGTGTTGCCCAGGCTAGCGAGCCGGGCTTCCACATTCTTAGAGATGCCCGCCACAAGGGCAACAAGCAGCCCAATGAACACAAGAACGGTCGCGATCTTGGCGACCGGACCGTTCGATTTAGAGGAATGCCCACCACTCATGGGCGGGAGTCTACTCCCGTTTCTCGGCGCACTCTGCTCTCGAGGAATCCTTGTTGCATCGGAGCGACCGCAAGACGCCTAGCATCTGGCCGTCGTATGCCTTGGTGTCGTCGCGAAGCTTGACGCGAACGTCGAGGAACATGTCGTCCCACTCCTCTTGGCGCTCGGCGGGAATGTCGATCCAGTACTTGGACGGAATGTCGCCCTCTGCCTTGAGCACGATCTCAAGCGACTCGTCAAAGTGCTCGTAGAACCACATGCGCGACTTCTTTGAGAAGCCTTCGGGGAACTTCTCGTGCCGAACGATGAGCTGAAGCGTTCCCTGTGCCAGTGGTGCCTTGATGATGCCGCCGCCGGACTGCAGCCCGCGGTGGAGCTCGAACGGCGCGTAGCCAGGTGCCGACATGTAGCATGCGTCCACACCGCCGTTGTTGAACTTCGGCCCGATGGAGCCCAGGTCTGCCCCCACCATGACTCCGCCAACACGCTCGACCAGAACGGGAGCGGCCTTGTCATAGTCCATGGTCGCGATGCGCAATCCACCCAGCTCGGCAACGGTGTCCACATTGCGGTCGCGAACAAACAAGTAGGCCGCTCCGACCGGCACGAAGCCGACGGTCTCATGCTCGCCCTTCTTGAGCTTCGCGGCGGCGCCATCTGACGTCGCCAGCGTTTTGACCATCTGCTTAAGAATCGAGTAGTCGGGGATGGCCCCGATGGCCTCGATAGTGGATGGGAAGTTGTTGAGCCGCTGCATGCGCACGCCCGTGGCCAGGACGCCATCACAGGCGCCGGCTTGGTAGTCCTTGGATGCCGTCTGCTCGTCGGTGTAGGCCTTGATTTCGATCTCAGCGCCCCACGTGCCCGCGTCGAGCGTGAACTCGTTCAGCAGACTGTAGTAGTTGCCTGCCTTGCCAGCGGGATCGTAGACGCACAGCGTCTGGCCAGCGTTGGCAACTGGTGCTGCGGCGAGGCCAACAGCGGAAAGAGCAGCGATGAGGATGGTACGCACGGCTTTCATTTATTCGCCCCCGAATGGGTCTGCCTCCCCGAAAGGATCGGGGTCGTTGTTTTCTTCCACAGGTTCCGGTTCTTTTGGCAATTCGCCGAAAGTAGCACTCCGGTATCCACGGGCTTCGGTCCAAATCAAGTCGGCCTGTTGACCCGAAATGCGGGTCGCATATTCATCGAGAAGGGCCCAATCATTGTCACGAGGTGTCGCCTCGATCGATTTCACATGCGCTTCGATGCCCGAAGTGACGACGTCTGACCGACCGCTATTTGCCGCGACCAGGATTTGAAGTGCCCGCGCTACGCGCACGCCGGACAGGTCGCCCGCAGCCGCGCTGAGTTCAAGCTCGGCCCACGCGTCGACGCCTTCGGGTCCGCTGCCGGGAATGGTCGCCCATTGGGCCAACTCGAGAGACCGTGGAGTGTTCCACCAGTCGGCATCATCGAGGCAAGACGAGGCCCGGGACACAATGGCCAGCGTATCGAGCGGCACCGCCACATTTCCGCCGCCAGCGCCGTCGTGCAGCATCGCAAGCATTCCCGAGACCATGCCCAGCAAGTACGCCACCTCGTCGCGCTTCTTGATGCGCGGGCATTTGTTGCCGCCGATCTCGCCGAAAGCCGGCTCCATGTGCTGCCACGCCCGGTAGAAGCGAGCGGCAGCAAGTGTATTGGCACGCCCAAGCTCGACCCGTGCATCGCGGATTGCATTGGCCTTTGCCACAGGGTCCGAAGCCGGATTGGAGCGCACCCGCGCCTCGGCCAGTTCTGCGTCCCAGGCATCGAGCTGTGAGCACAGGCCCGAGGTGGTCTCAGCGACGATCAGCGCCTTGTGCGGCGGGCGCTTCTTGGTTCCCGCGGCGTCCAATGCATGGCGGAAGGATGAGCCAAGAGCACAGGCCTGGCCAAGGTCTTCGATCTGCCTTCCACGGTCGATGACGCGGTTGAGTGTGATCTTATCGACCGCCTTGGGGCACCCGGTCGAAGTGAGCAGCAGCAGGAATGCAAGGGCCAAGCGTTTCATCGCCGGCGGCATATCACGCGTTCGCCACCTGCCGAAGTACCTCGGCATACCCAGCGGCGTGATTCTGGGGCGTAAACACGCCGCGTTCCCGCAGCAGCCGATGCATGCGAGGCAACTTCCAGTGGGGCACGGACATCAACAAGTGGTGCTCAAGGTGGAAGTTGACGTGGTGCGGCGCAACCAAGAGACGGGCAAGCCACGACGCATCGGTTGTACGGGTGTTCGAGAACGGGTCCGGTGACCTCGCTGTGCACGCATGTTCGGCCATTGAGCGAATGCGCAGCACCAGCCCGTAGGTGGTCAGCCAAGATCCCCACCACACCAGAATCAGCCAGGGAACCCCGCCGGCGGTGAATAGTCCTAGCAGCGCAGCCTGCATCGCGAGCATGCGGACAACCGAGGGCAGCGCGCGCGTTCGCAGGGTGCGACGCTCCTGTGGGCGGCTCCAGCGGGCGTCCACCGACGCGGTGTAGGTCAGCAGTCCAGCATCCATGAGTGCCAACGCAGCCGCACGACGCATTCCGGCCAGTCCGGACAGATCCCGCAAGAGCTTGCGTGCGAGCGCCTTTTTTGTCGTCGGAAACGGAGTGACCAACCCCAGATCCGGATCGTGTTCAGTTCCGGTTTGGCCATGGTGACGCAGGTGGTGCTCCCGGTACCGTCGCACATCTCCCCAGATGGGCGCCGCGCACAGCCAGTCGCCGACCAGGTCATTCAGCCATCGGCTCGCGAACAGCGTTCGATGCGACGCCTCATGCATCAAAATGGCCAAGCCCAGCTGTCGGCCCCCGATCACCAACATGGCGGGGATGAGCGTCACGGGTCCAGGGCGCCAAGCCACGAAGCCCAGCGCCGCGCCGATGATCAGCCAGTCTGTCAGCACGGAACGAGCCCCCTGCAGATCAGAGGTTTGCGCCAGCTCGCGAATGTCTTGCGTGGACAGCAGGTCCTTGACCTTCATGCGGCCTCCATGACCACGCGGTGCACCCGCGACCACACCTCGCGACCCGCCTTGTCATAGGCGGACACGTCGGACACGAAGGCAACTCGCGCAGCCTCGTCAACAAGGGGGCCGGGCAGCAGTGGGTCAAACAGAATCGCCCGAATCGCGGCTCCGCCGACGACAAAGGTCTCTGCAGCTGCATCGGCCAGTCCCAAGGAGGAGAGCCGGGCCAGACTGGCAGCCATGCGCCTGCGGTGGTCGGCGTACACCCCTGCTAGATCATCGGCAGCCCACAGCCCGCGCGCCCGCTCATCGAGAGCCGCGTCGAGGCCGGCCAGCTGAAACACCGCGGCGCCTTGTGGCAGCCCCAAGGCATGCATGCGCTCGCGCAGCGCTGCAACCGCACCCAAGTTGTCAGGGCGCACATGCAGTCCCGGTCGCAGCGGACGGAATCCGAGCAGATGCAAGGCTCGCCGCCACCGACGCACCGCAGCACGGTCCGACTTCGGCAGTGCGCCTGTGTGGACACCAATCCACTCCCCTGTCCACGATGTGA
>CAYYHT010000234.1:0-1457 GCA_964471355.1 uncultured Enterobacteriaceae bacterium | reverse complement strand
ACATGTCGCGAGCGCCATGTAGCGGCCTCAAAATGAAGCGCCGCACCAGACGGCCCGGCCGTATACATCCCCCGTGCGCCCCCCTGTACGAGCCCTCGCGCCTTCAATCTGGACAGCGCCACGCGCATGTTGTTCGCGCTGATGTCGAACAACTCACCCGCACGCAACAGATCGCGCACCGACAGACCGTCCGCACCGGGCACTGCGGCGAGCATGTCCAAAATCAGTCGCTTGGCGCTCAACTCCATGCGCCAATATTACGCGATCGGACACAGCCCGCCAGTTTCCGTAAGAATGTACGGGTGGTACCCTCCGGCCATGGCCGAACCAAAGCCCGTTTCCCGTCGCATGCTCAGCGCGCTTCGCGACCAAAAGATCTTCGCCGCAGCGGAATTTTGCCGCTGGATGTGGGACACCTTCCGCATCACTGTCGACCAATCGAAGGTGTCGCGATGGGAGTCTGGGCAGTACAACCTGCCCGCAGACATGCTGCCCTACCTCGCCGAGTTCGTGGGACCCGAGGTCGTGTACGGCCCGTTCACCCGCGAGAACGGATTTGGCGTCGCCGAGCTGCCCGACGGCGAGTTGCCTGAAGAGTCGCTGCACCTCGTCGCCCTCGGAGTGGGCATCGGCGCCGGAGAGCTGCAGAAGGTCATCGCCGAAGCGGTCGAAGATATGGTGGTCACCGAAGAAGAGGCAGACCGCGCCATCATGCACGTAGACCGAGAGCTGAATCGCCTGGTTGGACTGCGAAAGCGCCTGATGGAAGCCAAGGAAATGGCCCGACGCAAGTGAGAATTGCCGCGCGATGAGCGCCACCCAAGACCAAGCTGCCGCGTCCAAGCCGTGGAACCCTTTCATCGTGGGCCCCGCCTACGACATGGCGTTCTTCATCTTCTCGCCGGCCATTGCCCTCGCCATTGCGGCACTCGACTGGGTCGCAGGGGTGCCGTTCATCGACGACGGCATTGTCGTGATGATCCACGCCCACCTGTTCGCGGTCATCTTCCGCAGCCATGGCAACGGCGGGGTGCGCCGGCAGTTCCCCATCCGCTTCTTTGTGGTCCCACTCGTCCTCTTCGCGGCCATGATTTCGTCGCGCTGGGTGATGGTCAGCTGCTCTGTGCTGGCCACATGGTGGGACGTGTACCACTCGGGTCAGCAGACCTTTGGACTCGGGCGCATCTACGACAAAAAGTACGGCAACGACATGAACGTCGGCCGCGATCTAGACCAGGTGCTCAACTTTGTGATGTATTCCGGGCCGATCATGGCCGGCGCCGTGCTCATGGCCCATGTGGATGACTTCAAAGAGTTCAACGGTGTCGATGCCGCGGTTCCTACCGCCGCCCTCAACCAGGGCAGCCTGGACACCGTCGGATTTGTAGCGAGCACCTTCTTCACGGCCATTCCAGCCCAAGTCGAAGGACACGCCGGCACCCTCACCTGGGCCGTCA
>CAYYHT010000233.1:0-9943 GCA_964471355.1 uncultured Enterobacteriaceae bacterium | reverse complement strand
GAGGTTGTGGGCCAACCACTCGAGTGTCGTGCCCGGAGTCGAGCCTCCGGACAGCCCGAGTCGGCATTTGTTGGTGCGTGCAATGCTGCCTGCGATGGCATGTGCCAGCAGTGGACCGGCCGTGCTGGCCAGATCGTCGGTCACGTGGATGTTCGGTTCAGTCAACGCCATGCCCCCAGACACCTTCAGTGTCGTGGAATAGCCCGTCTGCGGCGGCGGGTCCCATCGAGCCTGCGGGGTAGGTATAGACCGGCGGATCGCACTCGTCCCAGCCCTTGCGGATGGCGTCTGCAAAGCGCCATGCGGCCTCGACCTCGTCGCCGCGAATGAACAGGGTGGCGTTTCCGGTGAGCGCGTCCAGCAACAGGCGTTGGTAGGCGGGAGGACTCTCCGGAGCGCCCTCCATGTCGCCATAGTTGAAGCCCAGACTCGCGGGACGCATGACGTGGCCCGAGCCGGGTTCCTTGACCATGAACTGCAGGCGAATGCCCTCCACCGGCTGAATTAGCAGCCTCAACGCGTTGGGTCGAAGTGCCGCGAGGTCGCCGTGAGCCGTGCCCGAGAGCAAGTCCACCGGCGGCTTGCGGAAGCGCAGCACGACCTCGCTGTAGCGCCGGGTCAGGCACTTGCCCGTGCGCAGAAAGAAGGGCACGCCATTCCATCGCCAGTTGTGCACGCCGGCCCGGATGGCGACAAAGGACCCGGTCTTGGAGCCCTCGGCGATGCCCTCCTCATCGATGTAGCCGCGGTCACGGGCATCGGAGGCGGTGTACTGGGCGCGCACCACGT
Organism: uncultured Enterobacteriaceae bacterium; assembly: GCA_964471355.1. GTDB lineage: Bacteria > Myxococcota_A > UBA796 > UBA796 > CAYYHT01. The sequence goes on along the minus strand of CAYYHT010000233.1, from coordinate 9,154 downwards.
CTTCGACGACCTGCTGCGGCGTGGGGTAGCCGAGTGAGTCGAAGACCTGGACCTTCTCGTTGCGGACTGCGTCGGCGTTCATGGAGCTCGGCGGCTCCATTGCGACCAGGGCGAGGATCTGAAGCACATGGTTCTGCACCATGTCGCGCAGGGCTCCCGCGGTGTCGTAGTAGCCGCCTCGGCCGCCCTCCATACCGACGGTCTCGCACACGCTGATCTCGACGCTCTCGATGTGGTGGCGATTCCACAGCGGCTCGAAGATGGCGTTCTGGAAGCGGAAGGCGAGGATGTTCTGGACGGTCTCTTTGCCTAGGTAGTGGTCGATGCGCAGGATCTGGTCCTCGCGCAGGTACTCGAGCAGCTGGCGATTCAACTTCTGGGCGCTCTGCAAGTCCGTCCCAAACGGCTTCTCGGCAATGACGCGGCGCCATCCGACCTCGCTGCCGGGCTCGCACTGCAGCAGTCCCGCGGCCGACAGGTTCGCCACCGTGCCGCCGAAGAGGCTGGGTTTGAGTGCGAGGTAGTACAGGCGGCCGGTCTCGGCGGGGTTCGCGCCAGCTTCTCGGGCAAGCTCGTCGAGGCGGCCTCCGAGCCACTGCACGTCCTCTTCAATCAAGCTGTCTGCGCGCTGGTAGAAGATGTTCTGCGCAAAGCCGCCCCAGGCGCTCTTCTGTTCGTCGTCCAGCCACTCGATCAGCTCGGCGCGCCAGCTGGCGTCGGTCTTTTCACGGCGTGCGACACCGATGACTTGGATCGGGGTCTTGTCGAGGTCCCCGGCCATCTGGTTGCCGAGCAGCGCGGGAATGAGCTTGCGCGCGGTGAGGTCACCGGACGCGCCGAAGATGACGACTTGAGAGAGGGGAGCAGACATTGGCGGAGCCTACACCAGGCATCCCATCCCATGGCAGGGGAGGGCATGGGGCATGGGTGCCGTAGTATTCGGCCATGAGATGGCTCCCTCCCTTTGTTCTTCTGTCGTTCGCCCTTGCTTGCGGAGGCGGCACAAGCTCGGCACCGGCCGAGACTCCGGCGGTTGATCCCGCCCTTCAGAGCGCCGCCGATGCGCTTGCAAAGAAGTGGGAGGTCGATGCTGGAGGGTGGAACAAGGCGCTGGTGATCGCTCCGTGGGGTGATGTGATCGCGCTGGAGCGTTCCAAGCTGCACGTGCTGGCCCGAGAGGACGGTCGCACGCTGCAGACCGTGACGACCTGTGTGGTCGAGCAGGTCGAAGCCGCCTTCCTCGATGAACATGTGCTGGCGATTGGCTGTGAGGGCGGAAAGGGACAGCACATCACCTTTCCGGCTGGCACGACCGCCGACGGCAAGGCGCCTACCGTGGACAGCCCGTCCATCGATGGCCTCGATGCGGGGGCCTGGATCAAAGACACCGTGGAGTACGAGGGCCTGATTGCGACCGGCGGCTCATCGGGCCTGCTGGTGTTCGCTCCGAGTGGCGGCAAGCCCCTGCGCGAGCTCGATTCGGACAGCGCCATCGGCGTGGCGGCCGACAAGCACGGTGTGTGCGTGGGCACCACCAAGGGCGAGGTGAAGTGCTTCGCGGCGGGGGCGCTCCCGGTGTCGACCTATGCGGCCAAGACGGCTGATGCCGGTGCCACGGGCGACTCGAGCGGTGATGCGGCGGCCCCGGCTGCGGCGGGCGGGACCCATGAGGGCACCATCAAGAGTGCGGGCGGCGGCACCGTCGTGCTGACGACATCCGGCGGCAGCCCTCCTTCAGTTGGCGCCAAAGGCACGCTGTCCAAGCAGGTGAACAAGAAGTTCGGCCAGATGAACATCACCGCTTGGCTCGACATCGCCGAGGTCGAGGTCACCCGGGTGAGCGGCGGCACGGTGACGTGCAAGATCACCAAAGAGACGACCGACATCACCGTGAACGGTCGCAAGCAGGACCAGTTCGTGAAGGGTGCGGCCACCAAGCTGAAATGGGCGGGACCGTAGTCGAGCAGTGGCCAGGCACGTCTTGCACATGAGGTCGGTGGGCGAGGCGGGAGCCGCTCCTGTGCGGAGTGCCGCCGAAGTTCAGGGGTGTGGCGGCGGAGTGGGCTCGAAGATCAGGGCGTGGGCTGCTGCGCCAGGTTCCCTGCCTGAAAACCCGCCTTGGTTCGTGGCGACATTGCAGTGACCACGCAGAACCTGATCTTCAGCGGCGCTCCGCCGTGGCCCCCCTGATCTTCAGCGGCGCTCCGCCGTGGCCCCCCTGATCTTCAGCAGCACTCCGCCGTGGTCCCCCTGATCTTCAAGTGGACTCCCCGCCCCCCGCCCCGAACTGCAGCGGCGCTCCGCCGTGGTCCCCCATCTCTACAGTCGACTAGGGCAGCGTGAAGGTCGCCTGAATGGGGCGGTGGTCGGACTGCTCGTCGTCTTCTTGGGCGCAGTAGGAGTTGTAGTCCTCGAGCACGGTGCTGCTGCGCTCCCAGGTCTTGGCTTCGCCAGCGACGAACACAAAGTCCAGCACATTGCGGCCGTAGTAGGTGCTGCACTGGGTCTGGATGAGCTCTTCGGGACGGACCCACTCCCAGACGTCGTCTTCGGTCAGGTAGTCGTAGCCCGCATCGTGATCGTCGTCGCCGCCGGTGACCAGCCAGTCGAAGTTGTAGTCGCCGGCACCCACAACAGGCAGGTCCTGGGTGAGCGCCCAGTCGTTGAGCAGCCGGGCCTGTTCATGGCGGTTCTGCCACTCGGTGCGCCACAGGTGGTTGGCCTGGAACAGGAACTCGGTGCCGGTGGTGCGGTTGCGGAAGTGGGCGACCAGCGGTGCGCGGGCGGTGCCGCCGACGTTGATGTCATGCAGTTCTTCGGAGCTGAGCAGCTCAAAGCGCTCGTCGTCCCATGCGATGACGATCTTGTCGGCCCAGCCGGTCGTTCCCATGATGTAGGCAAAGCCCTCTTGGCCGTCGTCTGCGGCGGCCAGGGCAAAGGTCTGCGCCCACTGTTCGTTCTCGACCTCGACCAGTGCCCAGATGGACTCGCCCTTGACGCGGGTCACGCTCTCGGCCGTCTTGGCCGCGGTCGCGTCTCCGCTCTCGACGTTGAAGGCCACGATCTTGACCTCGTTGCCGAACTCGTCTTGGTCGATGTCGAAGCCCTCGCGTGTGTCGTCGGTGTCGATGGGGGCAATGCAGCCAACAAGAATCGCGGGCAGTGGGACCATGAACACCAAAGAGCCCGCCGAGCGATGCCGCGCGTGAAGCATCGGTCAGGACCCGTCACGACTCCACAACACCAAGATCCAACCCCAGGACAGCCCCGAGCCGATGCCAGACAACACAAAGACCTGGTCGGGAAAGATGGCGATGGCGACGGCTGTGGCCGCCCACATGGCCGCCGCGGGGAACGAGCGCGGGTCTTGAAGCAGCGCCATCATGCCCGTGGCCATGGCGACCGGGACAAGGCTCAACGCAAAAGCGGACGAAAAGGCTACGCCGAGCCAAGCGCACAGGCCCCAGTGCAGAGTCAGGGCGAGGGTCGACAGCATCATGCCGCGCAACATGTTGGCGCTCGCCTCGCTGTGTTGCCGGCGGTTGAGCAGCACCACAAGGCCGTAGGTGGCGATCCCCCAGAAGATGATCAGCGCACCCGTGATCAGCCACCAGCGATGGTGAGGCTGCATCCATCCGAGCGCCTCGGCACCGGCTGCCCCGAATGACGTCCCGACTCCGAAGATCGCCGCCATGGCCAGGGAGCGGACCCGCGCTCCAGCCCCCACAGAGGTGTCGGCCTCTTTGCGCAGGTGTTCGAGGTGGGCGAGCTCGGCTGCGCGCTGGTCCAAGATGACGGTCAGTCGGGTCTGGGCGGCCAGGGCCGGCGCATTGTCGGGCCACTCCCGAAGCGCCTGCTCGATGCCGTACTGAGCCTCGACCAACAAGCGGTCTCGGTCCTCGCCGGCTTTGGCATCGGGCAGCGCGTCCAAGCGAGACACCGCTTGGTCGACCATCGCCGCGGCCCCACGGTGCAACAGGTAGGTGCCGATGGCCCGGCGCAGTGCCTCTGCCGACGCGGGTCGATTGGTTGGTGAGGCATCGCAGGTCTGGTTGCACAGCTGGGCAAGCTCGGCCGGCACACCGGCTGGGAACTGTGCAGGAGCCGAGACCCACGAGGACTCCAGCAGCGCCTCGAGGGTGTCTGCAGTGTGCCGCCGCTGGCCGGTCAGTACCTCGTGCAGAATCGCGCCGAGCAGGTACACGTCGCTGTGCACACCGATGTTCGCCGCCGCTGCCATCTCCGGTGCCATGTACCCGGGCGTGCCCGCCACAGAGCGCACGTTCGCTGCCAGAGCCAGGGGCAGCCCCTCGACCGGTCGGGTGAGCACCGCCAGGCCCCAGTCCAGCAGGTAGACCTCGCCGAATGAGCCGATCATCACGTTCTCGGGCTTGAGATCGCGGTGCAGAACCCCGTGGCTATGGGCGTAGTGCACCGCGTTGCAGACCGTCTGCAGCACCCCCAGATGAAAGGTCAGCGCGTCCAGTCCATCCAGCAGCTGGTCATGGACCTCGGGTTGGGCAATGACCTTGGACCACGGAACGCCGTCGATGCGCTTCATCATCATCACCGGCACGCCGTCGGCGGTGCGGCCAAGGGTATAGACCGGCACGATGTTCGGATGCTCCAGGCGCCCGGTCACCAGGGCCTCTCGCAGCAGGGCCATGCGCGCCGATGGCTGTTCGGCCCGGTGCAGCATCTTGACGGCGACCTGCCGTGCCAGCGCCATCTGTTGGGCATGGCGCACCACCCCCATGCCGCCCGCTCCAATCATCTCCCCCAAGCGAATGTGGACCGCGGGTCCTTCGCCATCCGCCACATCGAGCTCGGGCAGGTCGGACAGCGACAGGCTCGGTCCCGCGGTCGGTGCGGGCACCAGCACGCCATCGGTGTTCATGGACAGCTTGTCGAGCTGGATGTCCATGGTGGCGAGGTGCGCCACATAGGTCTGTTCAGGGGCCATCAATCGCCAGGGTACGACGGAACGTGACAGGAGTCTTGCGATGCGCTGCGCTGCAGACATTCCCAAAGAGGATGGTCGAACTCCGGCGACCAGGACCCGCCTCTCCGACACTGCAACGCTCCACGGATGTGGACGAGTGGCTATGTTGGGCTCCGGTCTGCAACGATATCGTGAATGACCCCGGCGGAGCTAGGTTATGGTCCGGGGGCGCCGCACGCGCTACGTGTTCATATGCCGCACCCACTCGCTAAGTTCGACCGCATCGTCGCAGACCCGAACATCCTCAGCGGGATTCCATGCGTCCGCGGCACCCGAATCAGCGTCCGGCGGGTCCTCGACATCCTATCGACGAATCCGTCTTGGGACGACTTGCGCGCCGACTACCCCACGCTCGCGCATGACGACATCCAACAGGTGCTTGCGTTCGCGGCTTCCCAGATGACAGACCGCTTTATCCCCCGCGCCTCCAAGTCGTAGTCGTCCACAACACAGACTCCATCCGCATCCGGCAACTCCCGATCATTCGGTAGCGCCGGGCGAACGAGGCCTTAGCATCCGATCGATTGGTGATTTTCAGCAGGAATCGTCGTTGTCGTAACTATTTGAGCCAATGGCTGTCACCCCAGCGATGAGTGCGTCGGCGGCGCTCTGGCAAAGCGAAGAGTTGTTCATGATGATCACTCGGTCGCCAACAGAAGAGAGACTGGACAAGCCGTCGAGATTCGTGAGCGCATTGTTGCTGTTGATCTGAAGCAAGCCTGGAACAGCTGCAACCTGACTCAGCCCATTCAGATCTTCGAGTGCCCAGTTGTCTCGGATCGTCAGGGTGTCGCCGACGTACGTGATGTTGGACAACCCGTCGAGGTTCGCGATTGCGGTGTTGTGACTGATGGACATCGTTCCGCCGACATAGGCGAGGTTGGATAGACCGTCGAGATTGGTGAGCGTCTGTCCAACATCGATATCGAGCCTGCCGCCTACCGTTGTGAGGCTGGACAGACCGTCGACGTCGATAATTGAGTTGTCGTACCGTATTCCAAGGTAGCCACCAACGACGGAGAGGTTGGACAGGCCGTTGAGGTTCGAAAGAACGTAGTTGGAGCGGATATCCAGGTACCCATCGACCGAGGCGAGATTGGAAAGGCCGTCCAGGTTGGTGAGCTGCCTGTTGCCCGCGAGGTTCACGTCCCCACCGACGTGCGTGAGCCGAGGCAGATCAAGCTCAGTGAGTGCGTAGTTGTGGGAGATAGTCAGCCGCCCGGCTACGTCAGTCAGGCAGGGCAGGTCGACCCCAGCCACCCCATTTGCGGCGTCGATGCGCAAGCCACCTGTGATGCTCTCACATTGCGCAATCGCGGCTAGATGGTCGGGGATCTTAATGTTGAAACTGCCATCACAAGGCACGGCGGTGTCGCAGCTCGCCTCGCTTTCGGTTTCAGTGTCAGCGTTGGCATCCCAGTCAGTATCGGCATCCGAGTCCACGTCGGGGGCGGAATCCGTGGCGGGATCGCCCCGACCCTGAATCATGCAGGCGGAATGCACCAGCATGGCTACCGCCAACGTGCCTATCCAGGGCTTGCGGGTCATCGTCTCGAATGTGGACACCGGCTACACCTCGCGCTTCGAGTGTATCTGGTGGCCGGAGTCCTGACGCGCTCAGAATGGTTGGCTCCCGGCCGAATCGGCTCGTCCGGCTGTCGGTAGGACGGAACGTGACAGGAGTCTTGCGAAGGGTTTTGCGTCGGGCCCCACTCAGCAGCTGGACACCGTCACCCCTGGAGCGCCCGTTGAAAGAGAACTGCCCATACTGTGAGCGCCCGATCCCACAAACCACAGGTCGCCTGGGAGGCATGTGCATGCACTGCTTTGCGGACATCCCCGGAGACGATGACCGGACTCCGGCGCGGGGAACCGCCCCCCATCGGGTGCGACGTCGCGGCGTCTCGGTGGCCAGCGCGCTGGTCTTCACCGTGCTGTGCGGGGCCTTTGCGACCGGCACCTACTACGACTTCGCGCAGTCCCGCGCCGAGGCGGCGATTCCGGACTTGGTGGTGGTGCATGAGCCCACCCTGCAGATGGTCTACGAAGAGGCCGACCCGAGCGAGCAACAGCCTGTGGCCACGGACACCGAGGTCGAGGCCCCGAGTGTCGACGTGTCCCGTGCGGTTGAGCCCAAGACGCGGGTGGCCAAGTCCAAGCCCAAGAAGAAGGAAGCGCCCCAGGATCTGTTTGTGATGGACCTCGGTGGAATCGGCGCGCCTGTGAAGCGTGCGGGCCCAGCGCCCTTGTCGTCCGACCGCGAGATTGGGGCCATGGTCGGCAAGCTGCTGCGTCGCTACGAGCGTGCCGACGTGCGCCGATGCTACGAAAACCGCCTCAAGGGCGGAGCCGAGCTCGAGGGCAGCTGGACCGTCCGCTTCACCGTCAAGCCCGACGGCACCACCCGACGGGTGTCGGTGGCCGGTGCGGGTGTGCGGGATGCCGAGCTCGAAGGCTGCTTGTCCCGCGCGGTTGCCGACTGGCGGTTTTCGCCGATTGCCAGTGAGTTCGAGGTTCAAAAGGCCTTTGCCCTCAAGCCCTGGTCCTAGAACTCGGACCTGCCGTACGATCGGCCCATGACGCTTCGTCCTCTCGCAGCCTTGTTCGCGGTGCTCGCGGTGCTGACCGCACTGTTGGGCACAGCGGATCGCTTCGAGCCTGTTGGCCCCGATCTGGTCACCGACGGCTCCTTTGAAGCGGGCATGCAGCACTGGTCGGTTCGGCCGCGGGGCTCAGATGTGGTGGCGCAGGAGGGAGCGGTGCGCATTGCCGGTCCTCGAAGCCATGCGGTCCAAGAGCTCGAAGGCGGGTCGCCATCCTTTGTGCGCATGTCCGCACGCATTCGCTACATCGACGTGGTGGTTCCGCCTTGGACCCAGGTGCGCGGCCCACAGCTGCACTTGGCCAGCCGGCCCGACGAGGGCAAGTGGGTGTGGCATCCGGCGCTTCACGAGACGGTGCTCGAGGGCAGCGGAGAGCAGGTCGTGAGCTCGGACTATGAAATCTGGGGCACGCGACCGGTCTGGGGCGTCTGGCTGCACTTCTCTGGAGACAGCGGCCATGCGCTGGTGAGCGAGGTCAGCCTGCGGCGCCTGCAGTGGAAGGGCTGGTGGAGAGGCTGCTTCTGGCTGCTGGTTGTGGGCTGGAGCGGTGCGTTCGGAACAGCGCTGTGGCCCAGCGTGCGGCGCATGACCGGAAGCGCGGCCCACGCAGGGGTTGTGCTGGCCAGCCTCGGCATCTTGGTCGGTACGCTCGCGCCCGACGCCGCCCTCGATCCCATCCGCAGTCAAATGGTCTCGACCATGCATGCGGTCGCGCCCAAGGCCTCGCCACCGGTCGTCGCACCCTCTGCAACTGCCGCGGTCAAGAAGAAGTCCTCGCCCCCCGGTCGCGCGTCCCTGGCTCGGCGAAACATCGACAAGATCGGCCATGGCAGCTCGTTTGGCCTGTTGGCCCTGTCGGCACTCTTTGCGTTCTCCCGCGTTCGACCCGCGCTGGTGATCGCCGTGCTGCTGGCGCTCACGCCGGTCAGCGAGGCGTTGCAGGGCCTGACGCTGATGCGCACGCCGCGACTGCAAGATGTGGGCTTCGATGCAGCTGGCATCGCACTCGGGGTCACCCTGTGGTGGGTGATCTGCACAATCACTGCACGAGCACGCCCGGATTCTTCCCCATCTGCTGGGGAGTGACGCCCAACCCGCTCCCTAGATTGAGAGTCATCCAACAGGCCGAGAACCAACTCGTGCCAGGAGGCTCTGCATGTCATCCGTCGCCGTCGATTCCATCATCGAGGGGCCGCCAGCCGCCGCCGCCGATTCACCCGAGGTCCCGGCCTTTCCACGCCTGGTCGAAGCGCTTGGCAGCATGGTACTGCTCGGGGCCGTGGCTGGACTGGGAACCGGAGATGCCGGAATGGCGGTTCGGACCGTTCCCTCTGCCATCGCAGCCGGAGTAGGTGCACTGGTGCTGACCGGACCAGGTCTGTTGGTCGCCCACCAATTCCTGGGGCTGCAGGGCCGACCCGAGGCGCTCATCGGAGCACTGGTTCGTGCGGTGGTTCGGCTGGGCACTTTGTGCCTGGGCGCCGTTCCGCTGGTGTTCTTCTTCAGCGTCACCAGTCGCCTGTCGATTGGGCTCTTTCCCACCGTGCTC
>CAYYHT010000232.1:0-9955 GCA_964471355.1 uncultured Enterobacteriaceae bacterium | reverse complement strand
GCTGTATTGGTCCTTGGCCAGCCCGCGGGTGACGCTGGCGATGGTCTGAGTCACGTCGGTGCCCAGGTCATCGCAGAAGTCCGCCGCCTGCATCAGCACCTGCTGAGCTCCCGCAAAGTCCCCGCGGTCCGCCAGACGAATGGCGGCGTTTTGGGCGCGAACCGCCTTCTGCAGGGCGACCTCGTCCATCACCGCCGTGTCGTCGGTCCGCGCTTCGGCTCCAGCCCGCACGAACATCGTCTGCAGGGTCGTGGTCAGGGTGCGCTGCTGCTTGGCCGGCACATCGAACAGGTCCACACTCGCATGCAGCAAGCTCACCGGCCGTGGGTGGGCGTTGCGGCGAGCGTCGATCGCCAGCTTCACGACGACGGTGTACTCCTGCTCGGCAAGCAAGTCATCGACGGTGATGACCGCCGCGCCATCCTTCTCGACCACATCGAGGTCATTGAGCACCTCGACGATGCGAACGCCATCGGCGGGCTTGAGCGTCATGACCACGTTCTGGCCCCAGGTCGAGACCAGCGCCCCCAGCTCATTGGCAAAGGCGGTCAGGATCGCGTCGGGGCTGTCGATGAAGTAGAACTCGCCATCCTGGCTGATCCGGTCCAACAGCTGAGCGTCGTGATTGCGCCCATAGCCAAACGCCGAGATGCCCACATCTCCGCGGAACTCAAGAACCGCAGCCGCCAAGTGGTCGAGCTGAGTGATGCCCTCGTTGGCGCGCCCATCGGTGAAGATCAGGCAGCGGCGCACGGCGTTGTCGGCAATCGAACCGCCTCTGAGATGGGCCAGTGCTTGCAGCAGCCCTCCCGAGAGATTGGTCGCCGAACCTGGCGTCATGCGGCCGATGCGATCGGTGGCAACCCGCCTGCGGGACTGCTCCATGGTGGTCGGTGGCGTCACGGTGGTGACGCGGCTGTCAAAGGCGGTGATCGACAGGCGGTCCTTGTCGGTCAAGTGGTCGACGAGCTTCAACAGGCTCTTTCGCGCCATGTCGATCTTGCTGCCGGACATCGAGCCCGACACGTCCATGGCGACGGCGATGTCCAGCGGTGGCCGCTTGCTGTCGATGCGCGGAGGACGAATGGTGAAGGTGGCGTACACCTCGCTCGCGGTGCCAGTGGGCAGCGTGGCTCGGGACAGTGCTGTCGAAAAGAGATCGGTCTTCATGTGTGTTTCCAGGACGGAGAGGGGTACCGAGACGCAGGTGGTGCCAACTCACCTCAGGTCCACAGCGGTATTGAATCCGGCAGCCCGGCGGTCTCATCGACCCAGCGGGCGGAAGCGCGCGCGCAGTTCTGGCGAACTCAAGCGGCGCTCACAAAACAGTCAGACAGACTCTTTTAATCGGGGTTCCACTAAAATCAGAGCCGATCGGCGGCGGCTCGCATCGGTGGATTGATGTCGGCGTTCCCTGGAACCTCGATCAGCGTCATGTCGCTGTCCACGAGGAAAATGCTGGGAAAGAAGCCGAGGTCCAAGTGGAACATCATGGCGCCGGTGTCGTCGGCGAGCACCGGAATGCGGTCGTGTGGATAGTTCGTGCTCCATCGCTGTACCGACGTCGCATCGGCGGGCCGCCCAGAGCCGTCTTGCGCAAGAATCGTGATCCAGTACAGGTCCCCGGCATCGACCGCATCGCGGACCGCATCGTACTGCCCGAAGCCCGCGAGGAACTCGGTCTGGAACTCGTCGCCGCCCTCAAGCCACACGCCAATGTCTTGGCAGGGCAGACACCACTCGGCGCTGATGTCCAGCATGACCGGCTTGCCGTGGCCTGCGAAGTCGTACAGTTGCACCGACTCGCCGAACTGATCGACTGCTGTGAAGTTGCCGACTTGGTCGCCGACGGCGATGGTCCGCCCCAGACCGGGGTCTTGCAGCGCCTCCTTGTCGGGATTGAACGGCCATCCGCCCGCGTAGGGGCTGACGAAAGGCTCGTCGGTGTCCGTGTCCGTGTCCGCATCGGCCACGTCGGTGTCTGTGTCGGTGTCCGTGTCGGCATCGGTCTCGACCACGCCGGTGCAGGCCAGCATCCACAGCAACATCATGGCAGCACCGCCTCGATTGCCGCCCTCAGGTCGCCTTCGCGGTGCTCAGAGGCAAGGTAGGCCACGGTGCCATCGGGACCGATCAGCACCTGCTTGGGATAGGGCGCGATGCCCGTCGGGAAGTACCACTGGCTGATGGTTCCTGCCTCCCACGCAATCGGGAAGGTCACTCCGGTCTGTTCGACAAAGAAGTTGATGTCCTGTTCGTCTTGGGTGCCGAAGCTGCCGGCCACGCCAATGACCACCAAGCCGTCAGCGGCGTAGTCCTGACTCAGAATCTCGAGATCTGGAAACTCCAGATTGCAGACTGGTCAAAACGTGGCGAAGTACGCCAACAATATCGGAACATCCGGGTGGTCCAAAATGCGAATCGTGCTGCCATCTAGGCCTGTCCAGGACACATCTGGAGCTGTGTCTCCGACGCCGACTCCGTACCCGTTGGCGACGACATCGATGAGCACTATCGACTCATCGGGGTCGTCGGTCGTGAGTCTGATGTCGCCACTGAATCCACCCGAGATCGTTGGCGCAAACTCGATATCCAGGCGATAGGACGCGCCGGCCGCAATCGTCAGGGGCCAGACGTCGGCCACAGACAGCTGCGACTCGACGGGCTCGGCCGAGAAGATGGTGAGGTCCGCCGCTCCATCGTTGTGCAGCATCGTCGTTCCCCAGCTGGTTGCAGGCGGGCTGGCATCGGGGGGAGCGACTCGCTGCGGAGCCAGACGAATGTCCGGTACGGGGGTGTTCGGCGAGTAGCCGTAGCTGACCATCTCGGTCCAGTTGGACGAGAAGATCACGTCTGCGCGCGCGGCGATGCCCAAGCTGCGAGACCAGCCACTCGTGCGGCCGACGCTCTCGCTGGCGACAGGCACCAGATCGTCGCGGTCAGTCCAGTCGAAGATGCGCAGGTCGTTCCAGTCCGACACATAGACAGCATCGACATCGGGAGTACCTCGGGCTACCCCCAGGGCCGATCCAGGAGTATTTTCGAGGTCCAACAATACCGGGTTGAGCGGGTCATCTAGAGAGATCAGGGCCACACCGGCCGAGCCAAGCACCACCAGCGCGCGATTTCCATCAAGCTCCAGGTCCTTGGCGACCCCGGGCAGTGCCAGGTGCCTGACGATCACCGGTGCGCTCATGTCCGAGACATCGACCACCGCAAGCCCCGCAAATCCGTCGGCCACATAGGCCACGTTGCCCGCTGCGCGGACGTTCCAAGCATTGGTAAAGCCCGCCAGCGCGGTCACATCGCTAAGCTCGTGCAAGGACGAGATGGCCTGCACAATCAGCCCTGTCGAGTGGGCCGCGACCAGCAGGTGGCCGTTGTGCATGGTGATGCCCTCGACGTTCTCGGTGCGGCCATATGAATGCAGCTCGGTCAGTACGGCGGGCGCGCTCGCGTCGATCACAGACAGGAAGGCAGCTCCGGTGATCTCATCGGGGTGAGCCGAGACGAAGATCACTTCGTTGGCTTCGTCGACAACCAGGTGCTGGCACCGTGGGTACGAGAAGCTGCCGAGTGTGAACCCAACGGTATCAAGCAGCTGCAGATTTGTGGGGTCTGTGGCGTCGTACAGATTCAGCCCCTGAACGCCGCTACAGAAAGCGATGCGGTCTCCCCACACCTCCACGTCGAGCAGCTCGGAGAACTGGGGACCGTCGTAGCGGTCGAGGAGCACCACGTTGTCGCAGTAGGGAGAGTCGATGTCGCCGGTGCAGTTGTTGTCGACGCCGTCGCACACCTCGTTGGCTTCGGGGCTGACCGCGTCGGAGCCATCGTCACAATCGAGTGAGTTGCTGACCATCGTCGGCTCGCCCCAGCATGCCTCGACCGGGGTCGCCGGGTCTCCGTAGCCATCGAGATCGACGTCGTTGTACCAAGAGCGTCGGTCGATGGCGTCGTCATCGGTGAGTTCATTGCAGTCGTCGTCAACGAAGTTGCAGAACTCCTCTGCGCCCGGGTGTACATCTGCGAACAGGTCGTCGCAGTCGCTGCCATCCAAGACGGTGCCGGGTGGTTGTTCGCAGACAACGACAGCGGTGAGCGCGTCGCCAAAGCCGTCCTCGTCGCTGTCGGCGTACCAAGTCTGCTCGCCAAGGGCCCCCGGCTCGTCAGTGTCGCCATCGCAATCATCATCGAAGCCATTGCACGCCTCGACTGCCGCCGCGTTCACCGCCGCATCGGCATCATTGCAGTCTTCGCAGGCCGCGTGACCGTCGAGATCGACGTCGGCAAAGCCAGTGGAGCCGTCGCAGTTGTAGTCACTGGGATCGGCGCAGTCGTCTTCGTCGGCGCCCGGATGGAACGTCGCGTCGGTGTCATCGCAGTCGTTGGATCGGTCTACATGCCCGCTTGGCGCATCGCAGGCGACGATGCCACTCGACAGTTCGCCGTGGCCATCGCCGTCAGCATCGAAGTACCAAGTGGTGGAGTCCACCGCACTCGGCTCATCGGTGTCGCCATCGCAGTCGTCATCGCGTCCGTTGCAGCTCTCGACCGCGCCAGGGAAGACCGCGGAATCGGCGTCATCGCAGTCGATAAAGTCGAGGTAGCCATCGCCGTCCGCGTCCACTGGACCCGGATCGGTGTCGGTGTCGGTGTCGGTATCCGAGTCGCTATCGCTGTCAGCATCCGAGTCGCTGTCGCTGTCGCTGTCCGAGTCGCTGTCGCTGTCGCTGTCCGAATCTGTATCGCTATCGGAATCGGTGTCCGACACATCGGTGTCCACTGCCGGGTCGCCCGTCTCTAGAGGCGGGGATCCGACACAACTCGCGACAACCAGAACTAGCGAAAGCGCACGCACACCCATGCTGATGCCAGGGCGTGCGCTCGGTTTCCATCAGACCAGGTCGAAGAAGCGCTCGCCCTTGGCCGCCATGTCCCGGTAGCACTGGGCCGCCCGGTAGTGCTCGCCGAACTGGTCTGCGAGCCCATCGAGCTCGGCCACAACCTTGTCGACGCCATTGCGGTCAACCCAAGCCAGGGGTCCACCAGCGTTGGGAGCGAAGCCGATTCCGAAGATGGAGCCGACTTCGGCGTCCCGCCAGCTGTTGAGCACTCCATCGTCGATGGCGCGACCGACTTCGGCGATCTGGGCCAAGATGAGACGGCGACCGATGTACTCGGCACCCGTCCGCTCAGGAGTGCCCTCGGCCAGCTCTCGCAGGCCAGTCCACAGCTGCTGACGGCGGCCGTTGTCGTAGTCATAGAAGCCAGCACCGTGGGCCTTGCCCTTGCGGTCTGCGACCTCGACCATCTTCATCATCAAGCGGGTGCCAGCATCGTCGTTGACCTGCCGGCCCGTGTACTTCACCGCCTGCTTCATGGCCTTGCGGCCCAGCTCGAGGCTGACCTCGTCAAAGACCTGCAGAGGGCTGACGACCATGCCGGCCTGACGCGCTCCCCACTCGATCGTGGCGGCGTCGTGTCCCTCGGCGACCAGGCGCGAGCTCTCCATGATGTAGGAGCTGAACACGCGGCTGGTGAAGAAGCCGTAGCCGTCGTTGACGACAATCGGCAGCTTCTTGATGGCGCGGTTGTAGGCCAAGGCGCGAGCCAAGGTCTCGTCGCTGGTGTCCTTGCCGCGGATGATCTCGAGCAGCGGCATCTTCTCGACCGGGCTGAAGAAGTGCAGTCCAATGAACCGGTCCGGGTTGTCGCTGACAGCGGCCAAGTCGGTGATCGGGATCGCCGAGGTGTTGCTGGCGAACACGGCATTCTCAGACAGCAGCGGCAGGATTTCCTTGGTGACGCGGTGCTTGAGCTCCAAGTTCTCGAACACAGCCTCGATGACCAGGTCCGATCCCTCGATGGGACCGAGCTCGATGGTCGGGGTGATGCGGCCGCGAATCTCGGCCTGGGCCGCAGCATCGAGGTGACGCATCTTGCCGATCTGCTTGTCGATGTGGGCCATGCCACGGTCGAGTGCGTCGTCGGTGATGTCCTTGAGCACGACCTGGTAGCCGGCCTTGGCAGTGATGAAGGCCAAGCCGGCGCCCATCATTCCCGCACCCAAGATGGCGACCTTCGAAAAGCCGGCGTCATCGGTCTGGGGCAGTCCCTTCTGCTTCATCGCGGCTTCGCGGTGGAAGAACAGCGTGCGGATCATGTCCTTGGCTTGGTCGCTGACGACCAGCTTGGCGAACTGGCGACGCTCGATCTCCAGCGCGCGGTCGAAGTTGACTCGCAGTCCATCTTGGATCGAGGTGACCGCAGCTTCAGCGGCCGGGAATGCGCCGGCAGTCTTCTTGTAGAGCATCGCGCACGCAGCAACCAACAGGTTCACGTAGTTGAGCGAGCCCGGCTGCGGACCCGGAATGCGGAAGCGGCTTTCGTCCCACGGCTGCTTGGCCTTGGGGTTGGCGGCAATCCACTCGCGGGCGGCGAGCATCAGGCCGTCGCGGTCGTCTGCAAGCGCATCGACCAAGCCCTTGCCCTTGGCCTTGGAGGCGCGAAGCATCTGCCCCTGCGCGATGATCTCGAGGGCACCCTGCACACCCAGCATGCGAGGGAGGCGCTGTGTGCCTCCGCCACCGGGAATCAGACCCAGGCTGACTTCGGGCAGTCCCACCATGATGCGACCCTCGTTCAGGGCGATGCGGTGGTGGGTGGCCAGTGCCAGCTCGTAGCCGCCGCCCAGTGCCGAGCCGGTCAGCGCGCAGACGACGGGAATGCCCATGGTCTCGAGCTTGCGGAAGGCGCCGTGCAACGTGCCCGTGCCATCGAAGACGGTCTGGGCGTCGCGCTCGGTGTAGACGTAGTTGAGGTTAGTGCCGACACAGAAATCCTTGTGTCCGCTGGTCAGGATGACCCCGGCAAGGCCTTGTTCTGCAGCCAGCCAGTCGATGCTCTCGACCAGGCCATTGATGAAGGTCTCGTTGATCTTGTTGGCGCGACCTTCCATCTGAAGGGTCCACACCGCGATGTTGTCGTCACCGACTGTGATTCGGCCCAACGCGTTCTCTAGATTCGACATTTTGACTCCTTGTTGGGAGTCACCCGCTTGAAGCCGGCTCTCTGCGCCCAGTGCTCGGCAACAAGTTGCCTTGCGCGCTGGCCTGCAGACGCCGGCGCGAGTGACTAGACCCTCTCAATAATGGTTGCGATGCCCATGCCGCCGCCGATGCACAGCGTGGTCAGAGCGGTGTTCAAGTCGCGGCGCTCAAGCTCGTCGAGCACCGTGTTCAGCAGCATGGTTCCCGTGGCCCCCAGAGGGTGGCCCATGGCGATGGCACCGCCGTTGACGTTGACCTTGCTGTGGTCGATGCCGAAGTGCTGCATGTACAGCAGGGGCACGACCGCAAACGCCTCGTTGACCTCGAACAGGTCGATGTCTTCGATGTTCATGCCGGCCTTTTTCAGGGCCTTGATGGTCGCGGGAATCGGACCGGTGAGCATGATGAGCGGCTCTTCGCCCGAGACGGCGATGGAGCGGACGCGAGCGCGGGCACGCAGACCGTGCTCTTGGCCGTATTCCTTGTTCGCGATGAGCATGGCGGCCGCACCGTCGACGATGCCGCTGCTGTTTCCAGCGTGGTGCACGTGGTCGAGCTTGGCGACCTCGGGGTACTTTTTGCGCACGAGCGAGTCGATGCCGAACTGCTCGCCCATCATCTTGAAGCTGGGGTTGAGCTTGGCCAGCGACTCGGTCGATGTGCCTGGACGCGGGTGTTCGTCATGGTCGAGCACGACCAAGCCGGCGTCGTCCTTGACGGCCACAATGCTGCTGTCGAAGTAGTGGTTCTCGATGGCGTTGGCCGCGCGGTTCTGGCTCTCGACGGCAAAGCTGTCGACGTCGTTTCGCGAGAAGCCGTACTTGGTCGCAATCAGGTCAGCGCTGATGCCCTGGGGCACAAAGCCGACATCCCACTGGGTCTGCACGTCGAGCATGGCGCCGCCGTCGGTGCCCATGGGCACACGGCTCATGTGCTCGACGCCACCGGCGATGATCGCGTCTTCGAAGCCGCTGGCCACCCGGGCAGAGGCCTGGTTGACCGCTTCGAGGCCCGAGCCGCAAAAGCGCGTCAAGGTGACCCCGGCGCAGCGGTAGTCGTAGCCCGCAACCAACGCTGCGGTGCGCGCAATGCACGCCCCCTGTTCCGACGACTGGGTCACGCAACCCGCGACGACGTCGTCGATGGTGCCCGTGTCCAGGTTGTTGCGATCGCGCAGCTCGACCAGAGTCGTCTTGAGCAGATCGACAGGGCGCATTGTGTACAGCGCTCCCGTGTTCTTGCCGCGCCCACGTGGGGTGCGAACAGCGTCGTAAATCAGGGCTTCAGCCATGGGTGACCTCCGTTGTGGCGGTCTTGCACCGCCGAGAAAAATAAACCGAGCATGCTTATAATGAGCATGCTAACTAAATGCCACCATGAATCAGATCGAACGAGACAGACGCCGCCTGCAAGCTGACGCCTTCCTGCAAATGACCCGCATTCACCGCGTGATGGGCCGTCGCATGGAGCAACTGTTCGCCGAGGCGGACTGCCAGACCGCGACTCCAGCCCAGGCCAACGTGCTGATGGTCCTGTTTCAGTTTGGTGGCCCCATGACCGCACGCAAGCTTGCCGAAGAGATGGCGGTCAGCGACGTCACCATGGGCCGGTTCGTCAAGGCCCTCGAGGGCAACGGATGGGTCACGCGCAAGCCCGACCCCAACGACTCACGCGCCCGGCTCATCGAGCCAACCAAGCGGGCCCGCGAGTTCTTGCCCAAGTTCGCCAGCATCAGCAACCAGGCCCTCGACGAGGCGTTTGGCGACATGAGCAAAGAGCGGCTCGAGGCCATCGTCAGTGTGATCAGCCAGGTGCGCCAGAACCTCGAACGGTAGTCAACGCGCAGCCCGCAACGGTATAGAGGTCCCAACCGGAGGCTCTCATGACCGCTCCCCTGCTGACTGCTCTGGCCCTCTTGGCGTGCAAGCCCCCTCCACCGCAGCCCGTCGACTTCACCGTCCGGCCTGGAGTCGAGACCGCCACGGTGCTCGATGCGTCCCCTGGCGATGAGCTGACCCTGTACGACGGGGCTGGCACGGCACTGCTGGCGCTGATCGCCGACGAGTTCGGCCAGGCCCACTTCTCCTATGTGCCCGACGAGTTCATGGTCTTCGACACGACCGATGGACTGAACATCGCAATTCAAGATGGGCATGTGCTGGAGCCCGACGACTACTACGTCATCTACAACGAGCAGACCGACCCCCGTGAGTGGTCCGGCGAGTTCTCGGTCCTGTCCATCGATGATGTGGGCGACGAAGAGCTGTACTCGAGCCAGACGCTGACCGGCATCCCCAGCTCCTTGCTCGGCGGCGACCAGGGCGACCCCCAGAACGCGTTTCACTACATCGAGATGAGGGACGGCACGCTGCTCAGCGCCACGGTCCGCTACCCCGACCCGCTCCTATACGGAGACGGGCCCTACCCGACCGTCATCGAGTACTCCGGCTACTCCCCCTCCCGCCCCGACCGCATCGGCACTGGCATGCAGATCGCCAACGCACTCGGCTTCGCCGTGGTCGGCGTGAACATGCGTGGCTCGGGCTGCTCGGGCGGCGTCTATGACGTGTTCAACCGCGCTCAGCATGCCGACGGCTACGACATCGTCGAGGTGGTCGCCCGCCAGCCGTGGGTCATGAACAACAAGGTCGGCATGGTCGGCCTATCCTACCCGGGCATCAGCCAGCTGTTTGTGGCATCGACGGCCCCTCCTTCGCTCGCGGCCATCGTGCCTCTGTCGGTCATCGCCGACCCATGGGAGATGCAGTGGCCCGGCGGCATCTACAACAGCGGCTTCACCCGTCAGTGGATTGGCCGCCGCAATGAAGAGGCGGAGGCAGGCGGCGCCAGCTGGGTGGTCGCCCAGATCGAGCTCGGGGACACGACCTGTGAGAGCAACGTGC
>CAYYHT010000231.1:0-9973 GCA_964471355.1 uncultured Enterobacteriaceae bacterium | reverse complement strand
TGTGCGGCGGCTGGTTCCGCGCCGAACAGCAGCACTTCGCCTATCCCGTGATTGCCCAGCACCTGCTCGCCGTCTGCTACTACGGCGCCAACTACCGCGACGTGCCCGAGTTCAAGCACTACGCAAAAGTGGTCCATATGGGCACGCTCTGCGATGGCATCAGCACACCGACCAAAGAAGAGGTCGAGGCTCGCCGAATCACGATGGCTGACTGACTCTGCGTCTGCGCACCGTCAGCGCCACCAGCGCGAACGCCCACACCAAGCCGCCGGACCCAGTGCTCGAGCAGCCACAGCCGCTGAGGTCGTCGGCATTGTCGCGGTCGGTATCGTTCGGATCGTCGGTATCGACGGGCTCTTCGTCGACCAGGCTGGAGAGCCAGACGATGTCGTCCACCTCGCCGTCGAGCCACCCTTTGTACTGATCGAGGCGCGTGGCGCCAGTGGAACCGCCCTCACAATCGGGCTCGACCCACGAGCTGACGCCGACCTGTACACGGACACCATCGAACTCGCCGAACGCCGGCCCTCCGGAATCGCCGACGCACAGGTTGGTGCCGCTGGCCTCGGCCAAGAAGAAGGGGGCGCTGCTGCAGTCGTCCTCCCCATCGTTCGGCCCGGTCGTGCAGTGCTGCACATCAAGCTCGGTGCTGCGCCGCACGCCCTCGTCGCTGACGGTGTTGCCGGTCTGGCCAAAGCCCACGAACTCCAGGGTTGCGGCGCCGTAGTTGTCCTCGAATGCCAGGTCGTTCAGCACGATGGGGTCGTCGGCGCGGTCGCTGGCCAGCTCGATAAGGCCGATGTCGTTCTCCCAAGTTGATGGGTCCCAGTCGGGATGCGTGAACGAGGCCTTGACGGGCACCGAGTTGTCCCAGCCATCGGTGTAGGCGTTGGCCGTAAACATGACGTAGATGTCGCCGTCGGCATCGACCGTGCCCAGCTGATCGATGCAGTGGGCGGCGGTCAACACCCAGCGCTCGCTGATCAGCGTGCCAGTACAGAACATCCAACCGCTGCCACTGCTGTAGCCAAGCAGTGCACCGACCTGGTCGTCGGACGGTGCCGGGGTTCCGTTGATCATGGCACCCGCAGGAAGGGCCAACAGCAGCAGCACAGGCAGAATTCGTCGCATTGGGGGATACTACCCCCCGATGAAGCCGTTCGCAGCCCTCGCCCTCCCTCTGATTGCCATCCTCGTCTTGCCGGGATGCTGTTGCTGCTGTGGCGGAGGCGGAGGGGGCGGTGGTGGCAACTACAACAGCGGCGGCGGAAGCAGCAGTGGCAGCTCAGAGCTCGAAGATCAGGCCGCTGAAGAGCTGCTCGAGGGCCTGTTCGAGGTCGCCACCGGCGGTCAAATGGAGCTGGACGAGGACGGAGGCAGCATCAAGCTGTCGGGTCCAGACGGCGGCATCGACCTGAACTTTGGCGATGCCGCGGGATACCCCGCCGACCTGCCCATTCCCCAGTACCCAGGCAGCCAATCGATTGCCTCCATCAGCATCGCCGAGCCGGGAAAGGACGCGCTCTCCACGGTTTCGATGATGACCACGGACGATGAAGCCACCGTGTCGAGTTGGTATGCCAAACAGATGAAGGGCATGACCGACTACAAACTCGAGACGCTGGGCGACGGCAACAGCAAGAGTCCCGTGCACACGGCAACCATGTCCGACGGCCGCAAGCTGGTCGTGTCGGTGACCACCGAAGACGCCAGCACTGTCATCGCCATCGTCGTGGGCGAGGACTAGCTCCACCGTGCTGCTCGGGCTTCTGTCGATGCTGGCCATGGCCGCGCCTGCGCAAGTCTGCGACAAGGCCACGAGCCTAGGCTGGGTCGCCACCCGCGACGGCCGAGTGTTCACCAAGTGGGAGTTCGCCACCGAGTTTGCACTGCCCGAACACAGCAAGACCGGCCTGACACAGCTGGCGGCGGCATTCGAGCACGAGGGCATTGCACTGGTGGCTGTCGTCCTGCCTACACGACCCATGGCTGTGCCAGGGGCGCTTCCACCTGGATTCTACGCCCACAAGAAGGCGACGCAGTCGTACCGAAGCCTGCTGTCGGACATGGCCTCCATGCCGGGGCTGACCGTGGTCGACGGGCTGACCGTCGCCGAGACCCATGGCGACGACTTCTATTTCTCGCTCGACCACCACTGGACCCCCGCCGGAGCCCAATCTGCGGCCCGATCTGCCGCAGCAACCGTACTGCTGCAGGACAGCTGGGATGAGGTGAAGACCGAGCCGTACAAGACCACCGCAGGCGAGCCCGTGCAGGCGGTGGGCAACATGACTGTGCAGGTGGAAAAGAAGTGCGGCCCCAGCAAGCACCCCAAGATTCAGTACGCCGCATGGACCACCGAGGCGGAGTCCGGTGGACCCGGTCTGCTGGACGATGCGCCAGCCCCTCCAGTGGTCGCTCTGGGCAGCAGCATGATGCGTCCCGAGTGGCACTTCGCTGGGTTTCTCAAGAGCGAGCTGGGAGCCGATGTGCTGTCGGTGCCCATCGGGGGTGGCCACGCCCTGGGGGCCATGCTGGCGTGGCTTCGCACGACCGACCTGACCGAGGACAAGCCCAAGGCGGTCGTGTGGGAGATCGAAGCCTTCGACACCCGCAATGTGCCCGACCGCAACGGAGCGCCGGACTTCGCTTCAGCCGACGTCTGGGGCCAGCTGCGAGCCGCCGTGCACGGCTCCTGCCATGAGTCGGCGGTCACACAGGTGGAGGTTCCCGTTGCAGCCGACACCTCGCTGCTGAGTGCGATCGATTCCGACGGCGAGATGAGGCTGTTGCTGACCGGCTCGGACGCCGCATTCATGGACTTCGAGGTCATCACGACCTATGCCGACGGCTTCACCTCGACGGTGCCAATGCACGGATATCGGAAGGTTCCAGCCACCGGGCGGTTCTTCATGATGTTCGCACCCGACCACGGCACCGTGGCCGACGTCTCCCTGCGCGTGCCACCCCGTGCGGTACGGGGTAGGGTCACTGCTCAAGTTTGCCGGATGGACCCATGATCCTCGCCCTGATCGCCTCTGTCGCCCTCGCTGAAGGCGACGAGCTGTACGACCCCGCACCGCCCCCGGACAGCGCCTTTGTGCGCTTCGTCAACCCCGGCGCCAAGACCGAGGCCGCCAAGGTCGGCACCCGAGCCGTCGGCGATGTGCAAGCCACCGCATCGAGCGTCTATGTGCTCGCCAAGCAAGGACAGCGCACGGTCACCCTCGGCGATGCAGCCGTGACCTTCGACGTGTCTGCCGGACATTTTTACACGTTGGCACCCGCCGATGGCGCCCTGCTGGTCATCGAGGACACCTCCAACGACAACCTGGCCAAGGCGCTGCTGACCATCTACAACCTGTCCGACCTCGACAAGGTGGCCCTCAAGACCGCCGACGGAAAGGCAGCCATCGTCACCGACGTCGAGCCCGGCAAGCTCGGGAACCGCGCAGTGAACCCCATCGCCGTCGATCTCGCTGTGTTCCACGGCGACAAGACCGTCGGCAGCTTTCCCGGACTCTCCCTTGAACAAGGAGCCGCCTACAGCGCGTTTGTGTTGGGGTCAGGCGACGACATCAAGGCGATCTGGGTGCAGAGCGTCACCGACACCACCAAGTAGCCATGGGCAAGCACTCCCCGGGATTTGAAGCGCTCTGCGAAGACGCAAAGAGCCGCATCAACGAGCTGAGCGCCCAGGCTTACTTCGCCCAACCAATTGCCTATGTGTTGGTCGACGTGCGCGAGGACCGCGAGTGGGACGCCGGCCGCATTCAAGGGGCCCAGCACCTGGGCAAGGGCGTGCTCGAGCGAGATGTGGAAGCCAGGTTCGCCAAAGACGAGCCACTGGTTCTGTACTGCGGCGGAGGCTTTCGCTCTGCCCTGGCCGCCGACATGCTGCAGAAGATGGGCTACACCAATGTGTTCAGCCTGGCGGGCGGAATTCGCGTCGTCCGTGCCGAGCATTCGCAGATGATCGAGGTAGGACCGAAAAGCTGAGGCTACGCTGCAGCAACCGCTGAGGTCCCCCATGCGCCACCACTTGCTGTTCATCAGCCTGCTCTTGCTTTGCCTGTCCTGTCGGACCACCGGAAACATCGGAGAGGAAACCGCTGTCGAGAGCGACACCGACACCGACACCGACTCCGATACCGATACCGACACCGACACCGACACCGACACCGACACCGACACCGATACCGACCCACCGGACGTCTGCGGCGATGGAGTTCAGGGAAGCACCGAGGTGTGCGACGACGGCATGCACTGTGACGACGGCGCCTTCCCGCTGACCGCATGCACCGCGACCAGCGACTGCGCGGGCATCGGCGACGGACAGTGCCTGCCCAGAGGCGGCGACTACTGCAACCAAAACTGCCAGGTGTCCGCGTCGTGCGGCGACGGCACCATCCAAGCGCTGGCTGGCGAGGTCTGCGAGGACGGTAACAACAGCAACGACGACGACTGCCCCGACGGCGTCGGCGGCACGTGCATCCCAGCGACATGCGGAGACGGGTTTGCCGCAACCGCCGCCGCGATCCCCGAGGAGTGCGACGAGGCCGGCAACAACGGTCCGAACGCCGACTGCGACGTCACGTGCGGCTGGAACCGCTGCGGCGACGGCATCCCGAACACTCTCGGGCCAAACTTCCCCTTCTCGGGCGGCATCGCCGAGACCTGCGACGACGGCAACGGCATCTTGGATGATGACTGCCCCGATGGACCCGCCGGAACCTGCCAGGACGCCACCTGTGGCGACGGCCACCGCAACATCCTGGGCCCGAACTGGCCCTTCACCAGTGGAGCGGCCGAGGCCTGTGACGACGGCAACACCGTCGACACCGACACCTGCTCCAACGCATGTGCCGTGGCTGCGAGCTGCGGCATCGATGCCGACACCGACGGAAGCCCACTCGACCCGGGTGAGGCGTGTGATCTCGGCGGGCGCAACAGCGACACCCTGCCCGGCGACTGCACCAGCGCATGCCGGACCGACTGCAGCTGCCCCAGCTGCGGAGATGGCGTCACGGACTACGCCTTGGGCGAGGAATGCGACGACCTGAACATCATCGGCGGCGACGGCTGCGACGGGCTGTGCAAGCTCGAAGTCAGCATTGCGTGCGGCAACGGCCTGCTCGAGCCCAGCAACCTCGAAGAGTGCGACGACGGCGCAAACGTGCCGGGCGATGGCTGCAGCGCCACCTGCCAGTTCGAGGCAGTGGGAGCCACTTGCGGCGACAGCTCAGACCCTCAATTCGATGTCGACGTGGACCCCGGCGAGACCTGCGACGACGGCAACCTGCTGAACGGGGACACCTGCAATCCGACCTGCAACCTGGCGAACATCGCCGAGACCTTCCACCCAACCGGCGATGGCGGAGTCGGGCTGGTTGCCGACAACACCTACCTGTGGTGGGGCAACGAGTACACGGGCGAGCTGTGGCGCTTGGACATCGCGGCCTGCAAGGCCCACCACGCGTCGACCACGACCCCTTGCGTCGACGCCAGCAGTGGCTCTCCGCAGTGCTCCGACCCCTGCACCGGCCAGCTCATCGCATCACCACCGAGCCCGGGCAACCCCAGCGCCTGGAATCTGCACCTGCTGCACTTGGCCACCGACGGCAACAAGCTGTGGTTCGACGCATCGGGCGGTGTCTCGTGCTCTGGCCAGAGCGAGTACTACCTGTACGAGATGGACATCGCCGCCTGCGATGCCGCCTTGGCGGGCGGTGCGGCAACCTGTGACGGCCTCGAGACCCCCATCCTGGGTGGCACCACACCTGGAATCGTCGATGGAGTGGGCAGTGCGGCGAACATCTCCGGCCTGCGCGGCCTGACGTACTACGCGGGCAACCTGTACGCGGTCAACGGTGGCTGCGGGCTGCTGCGACGCATCAATCCGGTCACGCTGCAGGTCGACACCCTGGTGGGCGACACCAGCTGCCCCGGCGGGCGGAGCTTCCAGACGGGCTACGGCAGCACGTTGCCTTCAGCGGGCGGCGCCAACCTGTTCAGCCCCCGCTACATGACCAGCGACAACTCGGGCTTCCTGTACATCTCGGACAACGCCGACCACACCATCTCTCGCTACAACGTGTTCTCGAACTACCTCGAGCGCTTTGTCGGTACGCCCGGAGTCGCGGGCTACCAGGACAACGTCGTTGGCAGCCAGGCCCGGTTCGAGCGTCCGCGGGACATCACCTCGGACGGCACCAGCCTGTACGTGGCCGACTTCAACAACTACACCATCCGGCAGGTCGACCTGGTCACAGGCTCGGTCAGCACGATGGTCGGCGTTCCTTCGCCGGGAACAAACCAGAACGGCAAGTGCGACAACCTGTTCGGTCAGGGTGCCGCACCTGGCACGGGCAGCCAGTTCACCAAGCCGTTCACGATCACCTACCACTACCCGAGCCAGTCGGTGTTCTTCAGTTCTGGCGGCGCAAGGCAGGGCCCAGGCTGCTTCGGCAGCGCTCCCTGCAATGCGACTCAGGTGTTGAATCAGATCTGGCGCGTGCACTAGGACGGTCTAGGCGCCGACAAACCGTCTACACCGTCTACTCGCCAGCGAGTCTCGCAGCGAGCCCGATGAGCTCGACCAGCTCGCCGTCCTCGTCGTATTCGACCCGCTGGGCGCCACGGGCGATGGCCAGCACGTCGCGGTAGCCGTACTCGTGCATGTGCGGACTGTCCCGCAGCAGCTCGGCAAAGCTCGCAGCCGCCACAGACAGGCGGTAGCCCCGGGTGGTCTCGCCGAAGTCCCGTCCCAGCGAATCGATGTGCAGGGCATAGCTGCGCTCAACCGCTGGGCTGTCCGGACCGGGAGCCTTGTTTCGCACGTGCACGGTGCCAATCCGACCGCTGGCGTCGTCCGTCAGCGCGACCTCGTACAGGGCGGTGACACTGTGCCCGCTGCCGATTTCACCAGCATCGACCTTGTCATTTCGGAAGTCCCGGTCGGCGATGTCGCGGTTTTCGTAGCCAATCAGCCGGTAGGCCACGACGTCCTCGGGGTTCCACTCGACCTGCAGCTTCACGTCTTTGGCGATGACCTCCATCGTGCTGGTCAGCTGATCGACGAACACCCGCCGCGCCTCGGCCTCGCTGTCGATGTAGAAGTAGTTGCCGTCGCCGTCGTTGGCCAGACGCTCCATCGTCGTGTCTTTGTAGTTGCCCTGCCCGAACCCGACCGTGGTCAGGGTGATGCCCGCCTGGGCATGCTCGCGAATCAGGCTCGACAGTGCGGTGTGGTGCACAGCACCGACGTTGGCGTCTCCGTCGGACACGATCAGCACGCGGTTGACCGCTCCGTCTCGATAGCTCTGCTGGGCCTGCTGGTAGGCCAGGTCGATGCCCGCTCCCATGGCCGTCGAGCCCCCCGCTGACATGCGGGAGAGCGAGCGGATGATGGTCGACTTTTGGGACATCGGCGTGGGCGGCAGCACCAAGCCAGCACTGCCGGCGTAGGCGACGATGGCGACCGTGTCTCCGTCCTCGAGCTCCTCAGTCAGCATGATGAGGGTCTTCTTGACCAGCCCGAGCTTGTCTTCGGTGTCCATCGAGCCCGAGGTGTCGACCAAGAAGGTCAGGTGCACGGGCTTGCGCTGCTGGCTGCCCACACGCTTGCCCTGGATTCCGACGCGAACCATCTGGGTGCGCTTGTTCCACGGGTTCGCAGAGCCCTCGAAGTGAACAGCGAACGGATCGTTGCTGGGCGGACGGTACTCATAGGGGAAGTAGTTCACGAACTCCTCCACCCGAACCGCACTCGTCGGCGGCAAGTAGCCCTGGCGCAGCTTGCGGCGCACGATGGTGTAGGAGGCCGTGTCGACATCGACCGCAAAGGTCGACTGGTTGTCGGAATTGGTCAGCTCGAAGTCGTGGTGGCCGTAGTCGGTGTAGTCCTCGGTCTTGGGCTCGGGTGCGGGGATGGGCACGACGGCGACGGCACCGAGTGGCACCGCTTCATCGGGCTCCATGATGCGCAGCTCGACGCGGCTGTTCCTGGCGCGCCCCTCGTTGGTCGCGTTGGAGCTGATGGGCTTGTCCTCACCAAATCCAACCGCATGCAGGCGATTGGCATCGACCCCGCGGTCGATGAGGCCCTGTCGAACCTCATTGGCTCGTTCCTGGGACAGGCGCTGGTTGTAGGACGATGCCCCCTGGGAGCCCGTGTGACCCTCGATGGCGACATTGCCGATGGCCGGGTTGTCGTTGAGGACCTGGGCCATCTCGTCCAGCATCGGCTTGCTGACCCCATTCACAGCGGTCTGGCCGCTGTCGAACTGCAGCTTCTCGGCGATCTCAATGCTGCTGCTGGTGACCACCACCTGCTGTCCCTGGCCAGCGTGAGCCACACGACCCTGCTGGGACTCCTTGTTCAACGAGCGGAAGTCGCCATCGGCGTCGACTGTGTTGCCAAAATCTTGGGACTTCAAGTCCCCCAGCAAGCCAGCCACCGGGCCAGACGAGCCCGTGTCTTCGCCGCCGACGTCCCTCCAGCGGCCGTCGATTTCGCTGCGCTCTGCGTCACGACCCTCGCCGTCCTTGCCGGCCACCCGGCCGCGGATGATGACGGGACTGCGGTCGCCTTCTTCTCCCACATCCATGGGCCGAGCGGCGTTGGGCGTCCGCACCACGGCCTTGCGCACACTTCTTTTCTTCACCGGCGCCTGAGTCTGCCCAGTACTGGACTTGGAGTTGTCCGTGTTGACGTAGCCCAGGTAGCCCAGGCTTCGAAGGGCATCGATCTCCTTTTGGGCCCCTTGTGCGCTGATCTCTGACTCGATCTCTGATTGTGGGTCACCGCTGGGGGGTTCGGCCGCAACCATTGCGAACTGTGGGCTGCCGAGAGTGGCGGTGGTGAGCACGACCATCGACAGGCCTGCAGCCATGAGCAAGCCGAGCGCTGCAAGCGGAACGGCCTTGGATCGGCGTGGAGAGCGAGCCGTGATTTCGGCCGGGGGATTGCCGGACGCATCGATCGGCTCGGCCAGGGTCTGGTCGAGTGCCTCGGGAACAGCAGCGAGCTGCGAGACCGGCGCGAACCGAGCGTTGAACGCAGCGAGCACTGCTTCGTCCTGATCGAGCAGCAGCGCGATCTCGTCGGGAAGGTCCTCGCTGGCGGGATCCCAGCGTTCGATAATGCCAATGGCGACGGTGGGATTCATCGGATCACCCCCTCTTCCAGCGCGACGTTTTGCAGCAGTCCCCGAAGGGTGAGACGGGCACGAGCGACGCGACTTGCGGCGGTTCCGGGCGGGATTTCTAGGATCTTGGCGGCCTCGGCGAACTTGAAGCCCTGGCCATCGACCAGCCAGACCGCATCGCGCTGATCTTCGGGAAGGGTGTCGAGGGCGGCGCTCAGGTCGTCGGCGAGCCGAGCGCGTTCATAGTGCTTGAGTGGCCCGGGTGACCGGGCGGCATCGAGTGAGACAACGTTGTCGAGAATCGCTGGGTCCAAAGCCTGCTCCGTCTTCCGCTTTCGGCGGTTGAGATGAGTGCGGAACAGGATGCGGCTGACCCACACCCGAAATGCCCCCTCATCTTCAAGTTGATCGAAGCGAGACAGACCGGTGACAAGCGCCTGCTGAAGCAGATCCTCGGCACCAACTGGGTCGCGTGTCAGACGCACAGCGAAGCGACGAAGCCCCGCCAATGTCGGTCGGAGTAGGACTTCGAAACGCTGGGGCTGTGGGTGCCCAACATGCATGGGGCAGCAGTTCTCCTGTTCCGATCAACCAGACAACGGTCGCGCCGTTTCTTATCCAAGAAAAGTCACATTCCTTGCGGAACCGCATGGACGGCCCATAGTTCTTGAGAGTCATGAGCAACCCTCACCGACGACGCGCAGAAGCGCTCAACGACATCTCGCGGTTCGACGAGGCGCTCGTGTTCGCCCACAAGGCGATTGCCCACGACAAGGAGCGGCGAGCTTCGTCTCGCCGGTTCCCCCGGCCGAGCGGATCGAGGG
>CAYYHT010000230.1:0-10043 GCA_964471355.1 uncultured Enterobacteriaceae bacterium | reverse complement strand
CGACGCGAAAGCCCTGGTCGTGGGCGTAGTCGATCATGGCCTGTGGGTCGTCGAACATCGTGGGGTCGAAGTCGAAGGTGTTGACGCCGCTGGCATAGGGGCGGTCGATCCAGATGCCCGATGCCGCCAGGTCCAGGTCGCGCATAGCGTCGATGTCGGCGATCACTTCGGCTTGATCGACGTTCTCGTCGCGCCACAGGACCGGCCCGAGCCCCCAAGGAGCAGGCAGCTTGGGGTAGCCCGTGACCTCGTAGTACTGCTGGGTCAGGTCCATGGGGTGATCGGCGGTGAGGGTGTGCAGCAGCAGCCCGTCGGCGCTCGACATGCCGGTGCCGACGGTGATGCGCACTTGGTCGGGGGCGTCGGTCGCGACCTCGAACTTCATCGGGTGATCGTCTTGAATGAACAGGCCCCAGCCGGTGGTGCCGATGATGAACGGGATCGGCACGTGGGCTTCGTTGTAGCCGCTCTCGGTGGTGCCCTCGGCCTCGAGCTGCATCTCGCGGACCTTGCCGCGGTGGTTGGGCGTATCGAAGTACTCGCCCAGGCCGTAGAAGCCCTCGTCGGGGTCGGCGGGCACGGTCAGGCGGAAGAATCCGATGTCCGGAGCATCGTCTGCGGGCAGCCAGCGAAGCGTCTGGCGGCCGTCGGCGGTGTCGGTGACTTCGACGGTGGATTGCAGACCCTGGCCGTAGCGCAGGGTAACCAGGCTCTCGTCGCCATAATGCGGGAAGAAGGCGCTGTTCGGGGTGCGCCAAGACAGGTCATATTCGCCGGCGTAGCGGGGATCGAAGGACAAGTCGTTGTCGTGATCCATGACGCCCATCTCAAAGGCTTCGATCGGTATGTCGAACTGCGAGATCGCCGTGACCGGGATGTCCTCGCCTCCATGTTCCTTCTTGCAAGCGGAGAGCAGTAGCAGCAGTGGGAGTGCATACATAGGGGTCAGGATCCTCCCATTCCCATTCGCTGTCCGGCGGCGATGGGCTGCCAGACTATCTCTAGATGGGGTCAGGATCCTCCTATTCCTATTCGGGCGGAAATTGAGACCCGTTCAGTGAATGTGCTGCTGGTCGGCCCATCCAGCTCCTGAGTTCCATTGAAAGGGATGTGGGATGGGACCGCGGATGCGGGCGCGGCGGCTCGGTGCGATTCTATATGGTGGTCCACACGGCGATCAGGTGGGTGACATGCGGACCATCGAGGCACTCGACAATGACCCCGTGGCTTCCGCCTGAATAGGAATAGGAGGATCCTGACCCCGCGTGGAGCCCCCTCCACAGCGCATCAGCGGCCTCCGTCTAATAGGAATAGGAGGATCCTGACCCCCTAGTGGCGGCGACCCCCTAGTGGCCCCTCTAGTTAGCGGTCGCTGTGCTCAGAGCGGTGTGATGAAAGCCCAACCTCGGGTCGCCGAACCGCCCGACGTGCTCGGGGAAGAACTTCCGGATGCTCGGGAAGGGGATGCGCTTGCGCACCTTGAAGCTCGGGTAGTGGTACACGATCACCTCATTGCGACCGCGATGGGCTGACAGCACGTACCGGCCACAGGGGCTCCTCTGCAGTCCGTAGCTTCCGTCGACCAAGCTGCCTCCGGTGATCCTCAGTGACTTCACGAAGTGGTGCCACGCGTCGGGCAGGTTCACGCGCCCCAAGGACTCCGCCAAGTTCGAGACCCCGGTTCGCCAGTAGCGCAGGCTCTGGACGGGCCCGCTGCGCTCGTTGACGTAGGTGACCTGGCTGAGGGTCTGCAGGTCGATGCGCGCGATCATGCCCGAGGCACAGACGTTGTAGATCACCTCGTCGTCGCACACCACCACGTCTGAAGTCAAAAAGCCTGGCAGGTCCTTCGGAATCGCCGCGTGACGGGTGACCGTCGCGGTCTCTCCGTCGATCTCGAACAGGTAGTTCTTGAAGAAGGGAATCACATACTCCACAAACTCGCCGTCCTGCGGTGTGCAGCGCTGGGACGGGGCGTAGAAGACGTCTTTTGTAGGATGAACTCCGAGATGCCAAGCGGTCGCTGGAAGCCCGACGATCCTGGCTGTGCCCGCTTCTAGGTCGAAGATGCCCACTTGGTTCGCATAGCCGTGATCGTCGTGGTCCATGGCCCCGTAGAACAGGTAGCGACCGCTGGCCGAGCGCTTGATGGCGTGGGGAAGGGTGACCCCGTGGGCGCCGACCCGCTCTGGACGGGACAGGTCGTCGAGGTGAAACCGGTAGAAGTCTG
Organism: uncultured Enterobacteriaceae bacterium; assembly: GCA_964471355.1. GTDB lineage: Bacteria > Myxococcota_A > UBA796 > UBA796 > CAYYHT01. The sequence continues at coordinate 7,813 of CAYYHT010000230.1, read as the reverse complement.
GGCCGAGCACCGCAATGAACTCGCGCTCGGACACCCACACCACGTGGGTCTGGCTCTCGTAGAACACGCCAGGAGTACGGAAGCGCAGCGTCGAGAAGCGGGTGATCTCCCGCAGGGTGCGCGGGTCGTAGAACAGCATGTTCTGGCACAGATTGCCCAGAAAGCCGACCGTGCCCTCCTTGTTGATCTGAGTCGCATGACCCCCCGCCATGCCGCTGTAGAACTTCACGTCGAGGTCGTAGTCGTCGGCATCTGGGTCGCAGCGAAGCCGGGCCACCCCCGCAAACCCCTCAAAGCCGTTGAGTCCGTGTCCGTCGAGAGCGATGAAGTAGTCGAACATTAGGCTGCCTCTTCGAGAGCGACAACGGCGCCCGGGTGGGCGACCCGCTCGGTCAGCACCTTGGACAGGCGTCCAGCAGCGGCCCCATCGATGATGCGGTGGTCAAAGGTGGCGCATAGGCGCAGCACTGGACGAGCCACGACTTCACCATCGACGACCACAGGCCGGTCCTTCACGGCGGTGACCAGCAAGAGCATCGGTGAGCGACCCATAGGAACCAGCGGTGCGAAGGCCGTGTCGATGCCGAACATGCCGACATTGGTGACGATGGCCGTTCCCATCGGGTCCCGCGGCATGCCCCACTTCGGCAAGTGCAGATGCAGCTCGTTGGTCAGGAAGTCCGTCAGCCGCAGCAGCGGACGCACGCAGAAGAATGGCAGACGGCTCATGAGGTCGCGGCTGTTCTCGTAGTCCTCGTCCTGGCCCTTGCGGGTGCGGTCCACCTGCTTCTGAACCGCGTCGACAAGACCATCGAGGTCCAGTTGTTCGGCGCCATTTACTCGGGCCGCCGACAGGTCCCGTCCACCATCCCGGGACACGCTGATGACCACATCGACGCTCTCGCGCTCTTCAATGCGGCCGCCAAAGCGAACTTTCGCGTTCAGCTCTGGATTGTCGCCAAAGGCCTGGGCGACGGCGCGCGCCACGATGTGGGTCATGGTCAGCTTCTTGCCGGTTGCGGCGCGGTAGTCCTTGATGAACGCGAGCGTGTCGGTCACATCGACGTCCACAAAGCCGTAGATGCTGGGGTCCGACGGTGCATTCCACATCGACGCGGCGATGCGGCGGAAGGGACTTGGGTTGGCTGCGGGGCGGAACTGGCTGGGCATGATGACCTCCTGATGCAACCCATTTAGGGCGACGCTCGAAGGCCGACTTTCACGCCTGCGCCAGGGGTTTATATCTGCGCGCCAACTTGTACTGGGGACGGCGTCGCGAGGCCGGCACGTCCACCGCCAGCGCCATCAAGGCTGTTGGGGGGCCGTTTCACGTCCTTGTCAGCGGCCAAACTCCCGCCACCACTCCGTCGGAGCTGGGTTCTCTGTGTAGCCGGTGACGGGATCTAGGAAGGGCAGCGTCAGGTCGTCGCGGTGGAAGTAGAACAGGGAGGGCGTGTCGTCCATGGAGACCGCGAGTGGGATTCCAGGGAGATGAGCGAGGAGCTCCTTCTCGATCTGGGCGTACAACCGCTTGCGGGTCTCTCGGTCGAGCTCCACGAGGACCGCCTCGCGCAGGGTGGTGAATTGCTGGGTGGGCTCGCTGCCTCCCCAGTGCTGGGTTGTCATCACCCAATAGGGATCGGTGCCGACAACGGTGTCGTACCGTTGCGACAGCATGGCATCCATGTTGGCTTCGTCGAGGGCGCTGGCCATCGAACCCTGGCTGATTTCCTGGAACTCGATCCGAATACCGAGCGGCGCGACCTGCTCCGCGGCGGCCCTCGCATAGGCCATGCGCACGGGTTTTACGCCCAACTCGAGCGGCGGCAGTCCGGCCCCGTTCGGAAACCCTGCTCGGACCAGAGCGGCAGCAGCACCCTCGGGGTCGTGGCGCAGCTCCTCGAGTGCGGGGTCGTAGCCCAGCCAGCGGGACTCCATCAGGCGGCCCGACGCTTTGTTCGCGCCGGGGTGCAGCGGGGCGAGCGCCTCTCGATCGAGGCCCAGGGCAAGCGCACGACGAACGTCTGGATTGGCCCACGGTCCGTCTGTGCCAAGAAATGCGATGGAGAGCCGGTTCACCATGTTCGACGGGACTTGCGGGGTCGTGCGCACCCCTGCGGACGCGAAGGCGGGCTTCATCTGCGGAGTGGCGGTGTTGATTCCGTCGATGAGCTTGTCCGGATGCCACAGCAGCACCAGATCCATGCGCCCCATCGCGACGTCCGATGCGGTGGCGACCGAGTTCATCGGAGATGCGGTGAGCTCCACGGCAGCGAAGGGGCCGCCTCGCACGCTCGCTCGCTCCAGGCGGAGGGTCTCGCCGGTGAGCGGCCCCGTCATCCGGTAGGGCCCGGAGCCCGGGATGACCTTCAGGTTCTTCGGATCGTCGCAGCCGATCAGCTCGCTAGGGACGAGCAGCACGTTGCTGAAGTCCAACAAGGGGAACGGCGATGGGAGCTTGCGATGCAGCGTCACGCCGCCCTCGAAGGGCTCAACCTCGCCGAAATCCACGTGCAAGCGGTCCGCAGCGAGGGCAAGGGAAGCCACCACATCCGCCCCGTTCGCCGGGCGTCCATCCGGCAGGCAGGGATGGGGATGGAAGGTGACGTCGCGGGCGAGGTGGAGCGTGATCTTTCGTCCGCCTTGCTCGATCTCCCAGCGGTCGACGGCGCCAGGCTCCGGTTTGCCGTCGCGTCCTCCCCACAGGAGCGGCTCGGTTGTGAGCTCCAGAGCGTTCTTCGAGACCGACATGATGTCGCTGTACAGGTCGAAGGTGGCCCACTCGCCGCCCTGCCCGAACCTGAGTACCCGGTCGGCGATTGGGGGTGGTTCCGGCTCCGTGGGCACGTCCTCTGCTTCGCCTGCACCGGGTTGTGCTGTCCAGATCTCCGTGGCGACGATCGCCGCCGCACACACGACCAGCGCCGCCAGCAGCTTGCGTCCACTGGTCTGTTCGGGGGCCGGGGGTGCACTCGCTGCCTGAAATCCGCTCGTGCGGCGCCGCGGCAGCGGGGCCGATGCGGGTGCGAGCGACCACAGCTGCATCGCCGGCATGTTCTTGAGCTCGCGCTCGCCGAGGTCTGTGGCGGTCGCGTTCACCTTCTTGGCGACCTGATCGAACACCGCTGGACTCACGCAGACCTGGCCCGGAGGCGCCTGTGGCTCGAGTCTTGCGGCGATGTTCACCGTCTCGCCGAACAGGTCCCCATCCCGCTCGATGACGTCGCCTACATGTGCTCCCAGCCGCACGAGAATGGGCTCATCGTCGGTGCTCTGGTTGTGGCCATCCATGGCTCGCAGCACATCGAGTGCGCACGAGACCGCCGCCACGGCACTCGGAACTCGACCATAAATGCGTCGCCGACGGTCTTGATCTCCCGCCCGTTGTGCGCGGCGATCTGCTCGCGGAACAGCGCGTTGTGAATGTCGAGCCGGGCGAGCGCAGCCGCCTCATCCCGCTCCATCTGACTCGAGTAGCCCTTGATGTCGGAGAAGAGAACGGCAGCGAGACGGCGATCACTCACTTCCGCATGCTACTCCAGCGGCGCTTTGGGCCCGCAACAGGCCGGGGCAAGTACCCAGGTCGTCGTCGGGAGCTCAAGAGTACGCGTCGCACTCGGCAGCCCCCGTCGGTGTACGTTGCGTGAGCATGGACGACCTGCCCGCTAAGACACCCGAGACCGAGGAGGAGCCGCCGCTGTGGCGTCAAGTCTCGGGAATCATGGGCATGATCTCTGGGGCAGGGGCGTGGCTGTCTCTGCTTGGCGCCGGGGCCTTCTGGGTGCTCGCGGCGTGCTTCGTCGCGTTCGGCCTGTTCATGGCCGAGGGCAGCTTCCTGACCTCTGTGCTTCCACACGCACCACCGTCACGCAACTGCTTCGAAGGGCTGATCACCGGCATCTTGTTCGGCGCCATGGCCCTCATTCTGATTGTGATCATCGGTGCCGTCGTCATGGTGGGCTCGATCGGCTCGTCCCTGGTGGCGGGGGGCTTTCACCTCGTCGGGCTGATCACATCGGTCGGTACGATTGTCGCCCCGGGGAATCACTGGGCCGCCCGCGTCGCCGGGATTCCACCACTGATGCTGCATGGCACCGGGGTCGCCGTTGTCGGTTCCGCGGTGCTCTTCGTGGTCGTGGCCATCGTGAACGAGGAGATGAAGGAGCCGCCGCCACCACCGCCGCCGATCGAGTTTGCTCCAGAACCCAGTCCGGAGCCTGCTTCGGAGCCCGTTGAAGAGCCGGCAGAGCCCGAGGAACTAGCTCCGCTTTCGCCATGAGCTCGGGGTCTCGCCAAACGCCTTCTTGAACGCCGTGCTCAGGTGCTGCTGGGATGAAAATCCGGTCTCAAAGGCTATTGTCGACAGGGCTGTGTCGGTATCCCGCATGCGCCGTTGTGCCTCATCGAGCTTGGCGGCCAGCAGCTCGGCCGCAAAGGAGGTCTCCTCCCCCTTCAGCTTGCGCTGCAGCGTGCGCTCGGACACGCCCAGCTTCTGTGCTGTCACCGACAGCTCAGCATCGCCCAGGTGCTCGCTCAGCAGGGCTCGGAGCCGTGCCACGAACATCGACGTGCCGGTGGCTGCTCGCGCAGCACGGTCGATCTCATCGACCAGCTGTGGGCTCTCTCCTAGCCAGTCCAGCGCCGACGCCACGTCGTCGAAGACCTGTACGGGGTAGGGACTGCTTGTGACCTGAAAGAAGCCCGCGATGACCGCTCCCTCCATGCCCCCTGGGCGCACCAGGGCCAGGCGTGTGACTGCCTTGCCAAGCTGCTCGGAGTGGGCGCTCACGTACCGGCCCAGCTCGGCGAATGCGTCCGCATCTGCGCCCTCGAGGCGCGAGCAATCCACGAGGCTCTGGTGCGGCGCGATGGCCGGCTGCAGCTCGACCTTTAGCGAGCGCACCAGCGCTTGGATCTGCTCGCCATTGGGCCGGCCCCACAGGACCACACCGAACAGTGACCCATGAGCACAGAAGTGAATCCACTGGTTGCCAACAAGCGCCTTGCCAGTCGGGTTGTCTCGGTATGTGCGCAGCTCGGCGGTGCGGTCCATGAGGCAGCCTACCGCGGTCCGCTCACTCCGCCATCGGGTCTGTGGGATTGAAGGCGAGTGCGCGTTCTATGTGGGTGCAATCGCCTCCACTCATTTCGCAGAGTGTGGCCAGGGCAGAGAGTCTGCGGCTGACTTGCTCGGCTTTGCGGGGGTCGGCCAGGTGGGGAAAGCGCTCGACCATGGACGCGAGAAGCTGGACCCTTCGGGAATCTTGCCGGCACAGCTCTGGCGCAGCGTCTGGGAGCTGGGGTCCTGCTCAAACCTGGTGTCATAGGTCTCCAAGAGCAGATCCAGCGCGTCGTAGCGCGCGACGCTCTCGACTCCCTTGCTGTGGGAGTACACCAGCGCGCCCCCACTCTGAAAGCCGATCACCGACACCAGGATCACACCCGTCACCGCTGTGGCGATGCGAAAAGCGCGGTGTTTCCAAGCCGTTTGCAGCGCTGCGGCGAATCCGGCGAGCACCGCGATGGCGAATTGGATTCTCACCGCTGTCGACTAAGGAGTGGGTGCGGTCTGGGCCATGATCGCCGTCGCTTGCTCCAACTCCTGTACGTTCAGCGGCGCAAAGCCCAGCCGCAGCTGCCTGTCAGCGCATTTACCTGCTTGGTGGCTAGTTCTTGATACCGGGCTGTTGCGGAGGCTCGCTTGCCCATTTTTCTCGCTTTGTTCGCCACCATTTCCCTGGCTCAGGATGGCTACCAGGACCCTCCACAGGTGATCGCTGACATCCTCGATGCCCAGTACCCACCGAGTGTGAGCATCTCGCCAGACGGTGCGTGGATGATCGAGAAGGTGCGTCCGTCGCTGCGCACCCTCCAAGAGCTGGCCGCCCCCCGGGTCAAGATTGCCGGCATCAAGCTCGACCCCGACACCAATGGTCCGAGTCGGCCCTACCTGTACACCGAGCTGCGGCTGCGCACGATCGGCAAGAAGGGACCGGGAAAGGCGGTCACGGTCGCGCTTCCCGACGGCGCGCGCATCAGCCACCTCGACTGGCATGAGGACAGCGCCAAGTTCAGCCTGGTGCTGACCCGTCCGACGGGGCTCGAGCTGTGGGTAAGCGACACCTCTGGCTCGGCCAAGAAGCTGAGCGATCCCGTCTTGAACGCCGCCTACGGGGCTCCCTGCGATTGGCTGCCCGAAGACCGCGGGCTCATCTGCAAGCGCATCCCCGAGTCTCGCGGCGCCATTCCCGCCAAAGACGCGCTTCCGACTGGCCCGCGCATCGAAGAGAACCTGGGCCGCAAGACCCCGGCCCGTACCTACAGCAACATGCTCCAGAGCCCCCATGACGAGGCGCTGTTCGACCACTTTCTGCTGTCCGAGCTGGTCCACATCGACCTCAACGGCAAGGCCAAGCTCGTGTTTGATGCCGCGATTGTCGACGAGGCCAGTCCGTCCCCCGATGGCGACTGGCTCAAGGTTCGCACTCTGGAGCGGCCCTACAGCTACCAGGTCCCGGCTGGGCGCTTTCCCAAGACGAGTGTGGTGTTTCGGCTCGATGCCCCGACCAAGCCGCTGACCGTGGCCGAGCTGGCGTTGGCCGACGACATTCCGGTGCCATTTGGAAGTGTGCGGACGGGTCGGCGCAGCGTGGGTTGGCGTCCGGACCAGCCCGCGTCGCTGTACCTGGTCGAGGCGCTCGATGGCGGCGATGCCGGCAAGGACGCCGAGTTCCGAGACCGGGTCAGCAGCTGGTCTGCGCCGTTTGATTCCGAGCCCACTGAGATCTGGAAGAGCACGATTCGCTACTCGGGCATGACCTGGGGCACCGAGACGACGGCACTGGCCTATGAGTGGTGGTACGACGACCGCAAGATCCGCACCTGGCGCATCGATCCCAGCAACCCCACCGCCCAGCCCAAGCTGTTGTGGGACCGCAGCTACCAGGATCAATACAGCGATCCCGGGTCTCCCCTGACCGAGCCTGGGCCCTACGGTCGTCGGGTGTTGCAGATCAACGACAAGGGCGAGCTCTTCCTCTCGGGCAAGGGGGCGAGCCCCGATGGCGTGTTCCCCTTCCTCGACCGCTACTCAATGGACACCGGCGACAGCGAGCGCCTGTGGATGGCCGCCGACCCGCACTACGAGAGCTTCACCAAGCTGCTCGACGACGATGCACGCCGAATCGTCACCCGCCGCCAGTCCAAGACCGAGCCTCCGAACTACCAGCTTCACGACCTCAAGAAGCACAAGCGCGTCCCGCTGACCACCTTCGAGGACTGGGCTCCGAAGTTCGCCGATGTGCACAAAGAGCAGATCGAGTACGAGCGCGCCGACGGCCTGCCCCTGACCGCCACCCTGTACCTGCCTCCTGGCTACGACAAGGCAACCGATGGCCCGTTGCCGACCATCTTCTGGGCCTACCCGAGTGAGTTCAAGAGCAAGAAGGACGCCGGCCAAAAGACCAAGTCCGACCACACCTTCAGCCGCCCCTATGGCACGTCGGTGCTGATGATGCTGCTGGCCGGCTACGCGGTGGTGAACGACCCGAAGATTCCGATCATCGGAGAGGGCGACGAAGAGCCCAATGACACGTACGTCGAGCAGCTCGTCTCGGGTGCCGAGGCCGCCATCAAGGCGGTGGTGGACATGGGCGTGACCGACCCCGACCGCATGCTGATCGGCGGGCATAGCTATGGTGCCTTCACGACCGCCAATCTGCTGGCACATACCGACCTATTCAAGGCTGGAATCGCCAGGTCCGGGGCCTACAATCGCTCGCTGACTCCATTCGGCTTCCAGGCTGAGCAGCGC
>CAYYHT010000229.1:0-10065 GCA_964471355.1 uncultured Enterobacteriaceae bacterium | reverse complement strand
TAGCGCTGAATTTGGCCCAGAACGCGGCCATCAAGGGCGGGGCAGGGGTCGGTATCTTCTCGCTCGAGATGGGAGCTGGGCAGCTGGTCACACGCATGCTGTGTTGCCGGGCTCTCGTCGAATCCGATCACGTTCGCAAGGGCCGGTTGAACGTAGACGAATGGGACCGCTTGCTCGAAGCCAGCGACGAGCTGAGAACACTGCAGGTCCACATCGATGACGGTGCCGGGCTCTCGATCGGCGACCTGCGAGCCCGTGCGCGACGCCTGAAAGCCGGCTGCCCGACGCTCAAGTTGATCGTCATCGACTACCTACAGCTCATGCGTGGAGATGACAAGGGCGCCCCGCGAGAGCAACAGATCTCCAGCATTTCGCGCGGACTCAAAGCGCTCGCCAAAGAATTGGACATCACGGTGCTGGCACTTTCTCAGCTCAATCGCGCCGTTGAGAGTCGCGCCGACAAGACTCCGATGCTCTCAGACCTTCGCGAGTCCGGGGCGATCGAGCAAGATGCCGATGTCATCATGTTTATCTTCCGCGACGAGTACTACACAAAAGACGCTAGCGCAGAGCGTGGTTTGGCCAAGGTCAGCATCGCCAAACAGAGAAATGGCGAACTTGGTGACGTGACATTGGTGTTTCGAGGCCAGTTTGCACGATTCGATAACTATGCTCCCGACGACATCATCTAATGCGCTCTTTGCACCGTTTCGGCCTGCAAGAATCCCGCTGTCGAGGGGGCGATCTGGCCCTCTCTTGCACGGCTTACAAAGCTCCCCTTGACCCGGCGCCACGAGAGCGGTAGCCATATCCGTCCCACCCAGCCGGAATTGGTGTTCTGAGCACCCTCACGGCAACGAAAATTCGAAGGAAGAGTCAGTCCAATGGGCGACAATTCGGAACTACTAGAAACCTTTACGTCGAAAGTCGATGAGTTCGAGACCTACCGAACGTTCGTCGGCAAGGCGCAAGAGCAAGCCGACAACTTCGATGCGAAAGTCATTGAAGCCGTCGTTGGCAAGAACACCGACAAGTCACTTGAGGTGGTTGAAGACATCATCCCTCTCATCATGGACATGGAAGAGGTGGTCCTCACGCTGACGGTGGACAAGGAGGAAACGCTCGCTGGGCGAGAGACCTCCGGCGAAAAGCTCGAAGAGCTTGAGCTCATGAAGGAGATCGGCGAACTAGAAGAAGCCGACTTCGAGTCTCAAGCCAAAGAGCTCAAAGAGTCGGTCGCCGCCATTGACGACAAGGTGGCAGTCATCGACAAAGAGCTCGACGGATTCAATGTCCAGCTCGAGCGATGGCAACTGCTTGGCAAAGAGTCGGGGGTTCTCGAAGACGAGGACGATCCGCCCGCTGTTGAAGCCGACGATGACGACGACGGTTTGGTCATCGGAGATGACGAGCCCATCGACATCGTTGAAATCGACGACGACGAAGAGAGCCTTGAGAGTGCGACCAGCGGTGGCAGCGAGGCTTCTTCCTCCGGCATTGAAGCCGAAGACATGTCTGTTGTGTTCGGCGACGACGACGATGACGATGACGACGGGTTCAATCTCGACGTATCGGACATCGATATCATCGGCGACGACGAAGACCTCGAGATCGCCGGCGCGCCGGACGACGACGAAGATCGCCCCCGCCGCGCTGTCCTGCTGTACCAAGAGGGCACCGCAGAAGAGCAGATCTACCCCATCAACGGCGACGTGCTTACTCTTGGCCGAGGTCGTGACAACGACGTGCAGGTCAAGAACGACAGCAAGGTCTCGCGCTACCACTGCAAGGTGTACCGCCGTGGACCGAATTTCTACGTCGAAGACAACAAGAGCGCCAACGGCACTCTCGTGAACGGCGAGCTCATCACCGAGCGTCGCCTGTTCGGTGGCGAAGAGGTCATCATCGGTGAGACCTTCTTCCGCTTCCGCATCATGGACTGACTTGGAGAGATGAGCCGCAGCAGCTTGCTGACGACTGGAAGAGGCCCACTACGTTGGGCCTCTTTTTGGTTGTGGCAGAGCTGGTCGAGCTGGCCGTGTTGAGGGCTCTAGAGGCTGATATCGACGGGACCTAGTGTGTCTTAAGCTGGTCTTGATTTTATTTAAGCCAAATAGTCCTAATACTGTTACCATGCGGTCCTTGGATAGGGCAGGATGGCGCGGAAGAAAGCCAGCTACGAAGGTCCGAAGTACTACACCACCTACCAAGTGGCGAAATACCTCGGTGTTTCCTTGCCTACCGTCGTCAACTGGGTCAACAGCGGGCTTCTTGCCGCGCATCGAACCCCGGGTGGGCACCGCCGCATTGCCGGCAACGACATCATCGTGTTTGCCCGTGAGCACAACTACCCGCTGACCGACCAGCTGCTTGATCAGGGCAGTGGCAAGAAGAAGGTGCTCGTCGTCGATGACGAGCAGGACTTCTCAGAGATGGTTCGTGAATACCTGACCGTAAAGGGCGAGTTCGAGGTCGAGGTCGCGGACAGTGGATTTCAGGCGGGCTTTGCCGTCGCGCGCTTCAAGCCGGATCTGATCCTCATGGACCTCATGATGCCGGACATGGACGGGTTTGAAGCGTTCCGCATGCTTCGTGCTGACCCCGAGACCCGCCATGTGCCGATCGTCGCTTGCACAGCCTATCGAGACGCGGCCGTGGATGTCACCGTCACCGATTTGAACTTCGATGGCTTCATTGAAAAGCCGTTGAAGCTCGACTCTCTGCTTGAGATCGTCAAGAAGCACTTGGGCAAGGCGCGAGGCTAGGGCCGTTCGCGCAGCGGCCGGCAGGCGCCGTCATGTCCTCTGCGAATGCGGACGAGCTCGCCGGCGATTGCCACGGCGATCTCTGAGGGTGTCTCGGCTCCGATGTCGAGGCCCACGGGCGCCGACAGCTTGGCAAACAGCGATTCATCCATGCCGGCGGCGCGGAATCGCGTCTTGAAGCGGGCCACTTTGGCGCGGCTGCCGATCATGCCCAGCCAGGCAGAAGGCCGCGTGAGCAGGTGTTCGACAAGCTCTTGATCGAGTTTGTGGTCGTGGGTGACGACCAAGAAGTGCGCCCTGGAGTCGTGCTCAAGGCCACGCAGGTAGGACAGCGGATCTTGATTGAGGACGGTCGCGCTGCTGAAACGTTCGGTGGTCGCAAACTCTGGGCGCTCGTCGACGATCGTGACGTTGAACCCAATGACGTCGAGCATGGGGGCTGTGGCTTGGGCGACGTGGCCGGCGCCGAAGACGACGATGTCTGAGCGCGTCATGAGCGGTTCGATGAAGACCTCCATTGCCCCGCCGCAGCACATGCCGAGGTCACGGGTCAGGTGAACGACTAGGCGTTCGGGCATTGATGAGTGGATGGAACGCACCGCCGCTGCAATCGCTCGGTGCTCAAGCGCTCCACCGCCGATGCTGCCGACGATGGATCCGTCTTCATACACAAGCATGCGCGCACCCGAGCCCCTGGGCGCAGATCCGCCCACGCCGATCACCGTCGCAAGAGCCGCCTTTCGACCGGACTTCACACTCGTCATGGCAGCGCTAAAGACGTTCATGAATTCCTGGTCTAATCTGCTCTGCAGATTGCGCTCGATGTCGCCAATAGTGGTTGTTCTCAGCAGTTTCCTCTTTGGAAGCCAGGGCTGGGCTCAGGATGCGCCTGACGGAGGCATTCCGGGGAGCCTGCGAGCAGAGTCATCGTGGGCGCAGACCGGTCCCACCAGGGCGGGCGCCCTTGTTGACGTGGCGATCAATCCGTCAGATCCCGACATCTGGGTCGCCGCCGGAGCCGATGGCTCGGTGTGGCTGACGGTGACCGATGGAAAGACCTGGATTCCCATCCTCAATCGGCTGGCGACGTACCTCGGAGACGCCTCGAACGATGAAGATGTCATGCGTGATGTCGAAGCATTCGTGACGGATTTGCTCGAAGACCAGGACCTGCCCGAGAACGACTTCGACGCTGACGACGATGAAGCCGAGCAGTTCGAGTTCGACGAGAGCGCCATTCAAGCGGCTGCAGACGATGCGCGCGCGACGGTCACCAACAACACAGGCAGCGTGAGCGGCGGTCGATTGGCCCAACGTCGTTCCCGGGTGTGGTTCACGCCAGATGGCTGGCTGCTCGTCGGGCGAAATGATGGCCTGTGGCTTAGCACGAACCTCGGAGGCGCCTGGGAGCGGGTGATGGACGAGCCGACCCGTGCGCTCGAATACCTGCCCGAGCGTCGGATCTGGGTCGCAGGAACCGACGATGGCATGCGCTTCGCCGTCAATGTGCGCGCATGGATCGACGCCGAGGACGGAACCGAGGGCCTTGTGGTCTACGACATCGCCAGCGCCGAGGAGGGCTGGTACGCGGCCACCGGTGATGGTCTGTGGTTCGCTGACGATGCACAGACCTGGCTGCGTGTGGGCAACCTCAGAGAGCCCGTCTACACCGTCCTTGCGGACCCGAACTGGGAGCGGGGACTGTGGGTGGCCACCGATGCTGCGGTCCTGCGAAGTGACGACGGCGGCAATACGATTCTCGCTGAGTTCGGCTCTCCGGTCCCCAAGGTGTCCGAGCTTGTCTTGCTCGGGCGTGGACATCTGTTGGCGGTGGGCTCCGAGGGCCCCTGGGAGTCCATCGATGGCGGCACCACCTGGTTTTCATTCGCCGCTGGGCTCAGCAAGCCGAGCACCCTTGGAGCCGACTTTATTGACGGGCGACTGCTGTTGGCCAGCCAAGAGGGCATCTTCACGCTCGGCGATGTGCCAGATTTGCCCCCTCCGGACATGTCCCTCGAGGTCGGCAGCTGGATGCCCGTCGGAGACCTGATCACCGCAGGAGTGATGCGCCCCGAGTTCGTGCAGTTGCCTCAAGCCGGAGGATTTGCCGCTCGCCGGCTGTTGGTTCGCACGCTCCCGCAGATTCAAATCGCGTACGACTGGAGGCGCGGCTACCCGCACCTGGGCGACCCGAACAGTCTTGGCTGGGAGCGGAACGTCACTTGGCGAGAGACGTCGTTCACGGAAAAGACCGGTGACATCGACTGGGCCATCACCCTGCGAGCGATTTGGGTGGCCCCCGGCTCGCAGGCTGTCGACCGGGGCGATGTGGCCGATGCCCAGCCACCGGCGCCCTATGTGCTCGACGGTGTCGTCGTCATGGGTGACAACGCCGCAGCACTGCTGTCCAACCGGGTCGGACGCAAGGCTGTGAAGTACCGCAGCGTCGTCGTAGAGCACATTTCAGAACTGTATTTTGCTCGGCTGGACATCGTCCGCCAGCGTGAGAGCCTCGCGTCCTCATCGCTTGCGGCTCGCGTGGACAACGAACTAAAGATTGAAGAACTCGAGGCACGACTCGACCTGTTGACGGGTGGAGCTGTGTCACGGTGGAGCGCTTCGGCGCTTCCATAGGAGAGAAGAACATGCGTTGGATTCAACCTCTGGCATTGGCGGCCCTTTTCGTCAGCAGCCCCGCGCTCGCTGCACCGGGAGACGTGCTGTTGCTCGATGACGCAAGCGCTGAACAGCTGGCCAAGCTCGACAATGTCGATCAGGGCATGGCTGAAGCCATTGTCTCGCTCCGCTCGGACCGCGGCCACATTGGCAGCATCGAGGCGCTTCGAGTTCTGCCTGGCATGACCGACGCGGCCCTCCACAGCCTGCGATCGGGCACCGAGATCGAGTACGAATTTCCCACAGGGGCCGGCAAGAAGTTCAGCTCCCCCGATCAGGTGTTGAGCGAGTTCAGCAACGAACCGACCATCCAACAAGTCCAGGCCTGGGCCAGTGACTACGCCAAGATCAACGCCTCGATGGTGTCCAGCTGGATGGCCGCGAGCCAGGCCTTCGCGGCGGTTCCGCAGCTGACGCTGGAGTACAGATTCAGCGGTGATGTCGAGAACAAGTGGCGCTACGAAGAGAACGTCATTGGTTCGCCTTCAGAGGGGGTGTTCGACGTGCTCAACGGCGCGACGAAGGGCCGTGACGACGACATCAAGGTCAAGGTGAAGTGGGAGCTGTCGGAGCTCATCATGTCGTCCGAGCGCATCCGGGTGATCAATGAGGCGCAAGATGTGGTCAAGCTGCGCGACAAGGTGCTGACCGAGGTCACTCGGCTGTACTTCGAGCGACGGCGGGTCCAGGTGGACATGCTGCTCTCTCCCAAGCGGGATGTCGCGGGCCAGGTCAAGGATCAGCTGCACTTGATGGAGCTGACTGCGAACCTCGACGGCCTGACCGGCGGCAGCTTCTCGGCGGGCATCAAGTAAGGAACGACAACGGGAATCCGACGCGATCCCCCCGTTATTGTGCACGGCCTTTAGGGACTTCCGGTCGCCTCGATGGCGCCGCGGGTGGAGGCAGTGTGAAGCACCAGACCGTCTGGATTCTCGACTTCGGATCCCAGTACACCCAGCTGATCGCTCGGCGCGTGCGAGAGCACAACGTCTACTGCGAGATTCGTCCGTGCACAGATCGGGCTCCTGACCACATTCCCGATGACGTTGTCGGCATCATCCTGTCAGGTGGTCCCGCGTCGGTGGTGGGTCCAGACGCACCCGCCTTTGACCAACGGTGGTTGGGCACCGACATGCCTGTGTTGGGGATTTGCTACGGCATGCAGCTGCTGTCCCACATCCACGGCGGCCAGCTCGATCGCGGGCGCGCCCGAGAGTACGGTCCGGCTGACATTGACCTTGAGTCCGATGCCGGCCCGCTCTTTGCTGACTTTGCCGACATCGGCAATGCGGTGTGGATGAGCCATGGAGACCACGTCGAGACGCCTCCGCCGGGGTTTCGGGTTACAGCACGTTCCGCGGGTGGCATCGTCGCTGCCATCGCGTCAGACGACAACCGCACCTTCGGATTGCAGTTCCATCCCGAGGTCACCCACAGCAAGAATGGCTCCAAGCTCATCAAGCGCTTCCTCGACCTGTGCGGCGCTGCGGGCGACTGGACCAGCGGCTCGTTCATCGAGGACCAAGTTGCCAAGGTTCGGCAGACGGTGGGCAGCGACATCGTGATCTGCGGGCTGTCGGGCGGCGTGGATTCCTCTGTGGTCGCGGCGCTGCTGCACGAGGCCATCGGGTCGCAACTTCAATGCGTGTTCGTTGACAACGGTCTGTGTCGCGAGAACGAAGCCGAAGAAATCCTGGCCGAGTTCTCGGAGTACCAGCTCACCATCGTCGATGCGCGGGCTCGATTTGTCGATGCTCTCGCTGGGGTGACCGAGCCCGAACGCAAGCGCAAGGTCATTGGAGAGGTGTTCATTCGCGTCTTCGAAGAAGAAGCCCGCAAACACGCCGATGCCAAGTGGCTGGCCCAAGGCACGCTGTACCCAGACGTCATCGAGTCCATCTCGGTCCGGGGCCCGTCGGCTGTGATCAAGTCGCACCACAACGTCGGTGGTCTGCCCGATGACATGGAGCTCAAGCTCGTCGAGCCACTTCGCGAGCTGTTCAAGGACGAGGTGAGGGAAGTCGGCGCGGCACTCGGCCTGTCAGACGACCGCGTCTGGCGGCAGCCCTTCCCCGGACCCGGCCTCGGAGTTCGTTGCCTGGGCGAGGTCACCGAGAAGCGTCTGGTTCCGCTTCGGCGTGCAGACACCATCGTGCGCGAAGAGATCAAGGCCGCGGGCTGGGAGCGTCGTGTATGGCAGTCCTTTGTCGTGTTGCTGCCTGTTCGCGCCGTCGGAGTGATGGGTGACGAACGCACCTATGAAGAGGTCGCGGTGCTGCGCGCTGTGCACAGCCACGATGGCATGACTGCATCTGTGGCCGAGCTCCCCTGGGATCTGCTCGGGCGCATCTCGTCGCGCATCATCAACGAGGTCAAAGGCATCAACCGCGTCGCCTATGACATCTCGAGTAAGCCGCCTGGCACCATCGAGTGGGAGTGACCTAGGACCAGCTGAGCACGTCGCCTCGGCCAACATGGCGGTTGGCAAATCGAATCATCGTGCGCCAGCATTCTCGTGCGGAGCGGCGGAAGACCATCACGTGAAAGACGTGCTGTTCACCTGTGTAATAGACGACGTCACAGGGTACGTTGAGCCGGCGCAGAGCTGCATCGAGCCTGCGTGTGTCCTCTTGAATCGGGTCCGCCGTGCCCACCCAGGTGTGGAACGGGGGAATGGGGCGTCCGGGTGAGTCTCCACGCTCGAATATGAGCAGCGGATCCATGAGGTCTGTCGCTCCGGGCTCGGAGTCTGCGGGGATGTAGACATTCATGTCGTTGATGCGGTCGAGCATGAATTGGCTGTGGCGTCCGCTGCGTTCAAATCGGTGCAGGTCACTGATCTGCAGCGGCGCACAACAGGGAATCACTGCAACAGGTTGGTGCCCTGTGTCCCACACCGCTCGAGCCCAAGGCTCCGGCCGCTCGTAGCAGCTAGCGATGGCGAGGACCGAGACCAGGTTTCCCCCGGCGGACTCACCCGAATAGACGATGCGGTCGGGATCGCCGCCGTAGGAACGCACGTGGCTCAGCGTCCACATCAGGGCCGAACAGGTGTCTTGCGCAGCAGCGGGGAAGGGGTGTGCCGGAGCCAGTCGGTAGTTGATGTTCACCACCACGTAGCCCCGACGAGCCCAGGCGATGCCCATGAGCCAGTGGGTTTCCTTGGAGAGGATGCGGAATCCTCCTCCGTGGACGTAGAAGAGCACCGGCAAGTCGGTGTGGCCGCCGATTGGGCGGTAGATGTCGAGGGTGTGCTCGACCATGCCGCTGTCGGTGTAGGCGATGTCGCGCAGGACTTCGACCCCGTGGCGCTCTGGTCGAGCAGGAGGCAAGACCTTGCCCAGGCCTGCAATGCCTCTGAAAAAGTTCTTCATGAGCGCCTGACCGGCCCGCCTGCGCAGCCGAGCCCGCCGACCTGAATTCACTGCGTCCACACGTCACCATCTCGCGCACGGTGAACTTTAGCCCCAGTTTCGCGCAGTGTCGCCACTGCTCGTCCGGCATCGACGTCCGGGTACAGGTGCGTGATCCAGACTTCGGGCACGCCCGATTGCCGAACGATGTGGGCGATCTGCGGGGCGCTGAGGTGCTTGCCGTAGTCTGAACCTGCTGGCAGTGCGCACTCGCATACCAAGAGGTCGGCGCCACGGCACAGCTCGATCAGGTGTTCTGACGGGCCCGTGTCTCCCGAGAACACGACGGCCAGCCCGTCTGCTTCGAAGCGCAGGTGCAGGGCGAAGCCCGAGTGAGTCGCGGGGGAGGTGCGCAGCCGAAGACCCCCTAGTTCTGAGACTTGGTCGGGCTGCAGGGCGTGTTCGGTCACGGGTGTGTGCTCGAAGAGCCACTCTCCATAGCTGCCGTACGCCTCGCGAATCGTCGCCAAGAAGCGCGCAAAGCCTTTGCCTGCCCAGATCGGGTAGGGGATGTGCCGCGGCGGCGGAGCATGCCTGAGCGCGAACAGCAACGGAACCAAGTCGCCGGTGTGGTCGGGGTGGATGTGGGAGTAGATGCCCCCAGCCAAATCCACAGGCTCGACGCCGGCCTTGGCGCATCTCTGCAGCGTTCCCGACCCGCCATCGACGAGCCAAGACTTGCCCCCTGTAGTGACCAGGAAACCGGCGGGGCCGCGATCCGCGTCCGGTCGTGCCGTGCCCGAGCCGAGCACGGTGAACCTCATTCGGCGTCGTCCAGCCCGAGCCAGTTGGCGGCTTCGCTCTCGAGTGTCGTGGCGATCTGTTGCACGATCTCCTGGAACGACCCCGTCCGCGCCAGGTTCTTTGTGAACAGCCGCATGCGGGTCGGGCGTTCCGTTGCGGGATCTGCATCTTTGGGCGGGTCACCATCGTACAAACCGGTCACCGTAGGGGTGATCGGCGGGTCGGCCGTGCGCAGCTCCTCGAGGTTGGGCAGGTCGACCAGCAAGAAGGGTACCCCCTGCCAAAACTCTGCGACCGGGGCTGCGACAGCCAGAAGTGCGGTGTGCAGGGCATCCTCCCACTCGGGGGTCGTCAGCTCGATGGGGAAGGGGTAGGCCTCTGGTTCAAGCTGCTGGGCAGCCACGAACGCCTTGAGCGCCTGTCCACGCCGCCCGGGCAGCCGTTCGAGAGCCAGTCCAAGGTAG